>NZ_CDRNDK010000055.1:0-24172 GCF_977012225.1 Planomonospora algeriensis
CCCAGGCCGCGTTCGCTTGTACGGCGTGCGGGCATGCCGCGCACGCCGACGTGAATGCGGCGATCAACATCTTGAGGGCAGGGCTTGCCCTTCGTGAGGCTGCGAAAGCGGCTTAGCGAGAAGCCGCTCCCTTCAGGAAGCGGAGGAGTCACGGACACGACACTCACTCGGACAACAGCCCGATGGGCCCGGTGGGCGGCGCCCCGTCATCGCGGCCCTCGGAGCCGCGGGCGCACTGCCGCAGGCGGGGCGGGTGCCGCCGCTGCATGTCGCCCTGAGCGGCCGTCCCCGCCGAGGGCGGGCCGGGGGTGGCGAGTGCTGTCGAAGAACGCCCGTTCCTTGGGCAACGAGTGCCCATGAGCCGGTGCCCGGCGGGCGGCTACCGTCGCCCCTGTGGGTGAACGTGTGCTGATCGCGCTCGGCGGCAACGCCATGACGGCCTCCGACGGGAGCGCCTCCCCCGACGACCAGCGCCGCGCGGTCGAGGGGGCGATGGGCCACGTCGCGGCGCTGCTCGCGGCCGGCCACCAGGTGGTCCTCAGCCACGGCAACGGCCCGCAGGTCGGCAACCTGGTGCTGAAGAACCAGCTCGCCGCCGACGTCGTACCGCCGGTGCCGCTCGACTGGTGCGGCGCGCAGACCCAGGCCACGATCGGCACGCTCGTCCTCAACGCCCTGGAGGGCCGCGCCGCCGTCGTGGTGACCCGCACGCTCGTCGACCCCGCCGATCCCGCCTTCGCCGACCCGGTCAAGCCGATCGGCCGCTACTTCACCGAGGACGAGGCACGCCGCTTCGAGCGGCTCGGCCAGACCTGGCGCCGCTTCGAACGCGGCTGGCGCCGGGTGGTCGCCTCCCCGGAACCGCTGCAGATCCTGGACGCGCCCGCGGTGGCGGCGCTGATGGCCGCCGGGTTCGTCGTCGTGGCGGCGGGCGGCGGGGGAGTGCCCGTGGTCCGCACCCCTTCCGGGAGGCTGTCCGGGGTCGAGGCCGTCATCGACAAGGACCTCGCCGCCGCCCTGCTGGCCCGGACCGTCCGGGCCGCCACCCTGGTGATCGCCACCGACGTGCCCTGCGCCTGGACCGGTTTCGGCACGCCCGCCGCCCGCCCGATCGGCGCGGTCACCGCGGCCGGGCTCCGGGAGCTGCAGGCGGCCGGCCACTTCGCCGGGGGCAGCATGGGCCCGAAGGTGGAGGCCGCCCTGCGCTTCGTCGAGCACGGCGGCGACCGGGCGGTGATCACCTCGTTGGAGGGCATCGGAGCGGCGGTCGCGGGGGAGACCGGGACCGTGGTGCGAAAGTGAAACCCCTAGACGGAGAGGCGGCCGGGATGCCGGAACCGATTGAAGTGCGCAAGGTGGCCATCGAGAGCGTGACCGACGCCTCCGGACTGGAGAGGCTGATCGACGACGGGGTGATCGAGGCGCACCGGGTGCTCGCGGTGATCGGCAAGACCGAGGGCAACGGCGGGGTGAACGACTACACCCGCATCCTCGCCGACCGGGCCTTCCGCGAGGTGCTCGCCGCCAAGGGCCACCCGGCCCCCGAGAGCGTGCCACTGGTGTGGTCCGGCGGCACCGACGGCGTGCTCAGCCCGCACGCCACGATCTTCGCCACGACGGACCCCGATCCGGACGCCGCACCGGGCGACGAGCCGCGCCTCAGCGTCGGCATCGCGATGAGCGACGTCATCCTGCCCGAGGACATCGGCCGCCCCGCCATGGTGGAGAAGGTCGCAGCCGGGGTGCGCGAGGCCATGAAGGCCGCCGGGATCGACGACCCCGCCGACGTGCACTACGTGCAGACCAAGACGCCGCTGCTGACCCTGGCCACCATCAACGACGCCAAGTCGCGCGGCAGGGACGTGGTGACCGAGGACACCGGCCCATCCATGGACATCTCCAACTCCACCACCGCGCTCGGCATCGCCGTCGCCCTCGGCGAGATCGAGATGCCCCGGGCCGATCAGATCCACCGGGACCTGTCGCTGTACTCCTCCGTGGCGTCCTGCTCCAGCGGCGTCGAGCTCGACCGGGCCCAGATCGTCGTCGTCGGCAACGTCCGCGGCATCGGCGGGCGCTACCGCATCGGCCACTCGGTCATGAAGGACGCGCTGGACGCCGACGGCATCTGGGAGGCGATCCGCTCCAGCGGCATCGACCTGCCCGAGCGCCCGCACCCGTCCGACCTGAAGGGCCGCCTGGTCAACGTCTTCATGAAGTGCGAGGCCGACCCCTCCGGCAGAGTCCGGGGCCGCCGCAACATCATGCTCGACGACTCCGACGTGCACTGGCACCGCCAGATCAAGGCCACCGTCGGCGGCGTCGCGGCCAGCGTCACCGGCGACCCCGCGGTCTTCGTCAGCGTCGCCGCGGTCCACCAGGGCCCCAGCGGCGGCGGTCCGGTGGCCGCCATCGCCGACCTCGGCTGACATCCACCGCCCGGCCCGGTCCCGGGCCGGGCCTCGCCGCATGCCGTACGGCTTGCGGCGCGTCAGCCCCAGAGCGCGTAGACGACGGCGAGGGTCCCACCGAAGAACAGGGCCTCGACCGCGTAGCGGGTGGCCCGAGTGACCTGCGGCTCGCCGGTCCGGCTACCGCTTCCGACCGTGTCCAGCATCGTCCTCACCTTTCCGTTTCCTCTGTCCGAGGGGCGTTCGAAGGCATCGTCGCCCGCCTCCGTCCCGGGCGCACAGGGTGGGTGTCCCGGTCCGCCCGGGACGCCGGAACCGCGCGTCCCGGTCCTTATGACGCCGCCGGTAGGGTGAATGTTCGTGCTGACCATTCCGCAACCTCTGGTCCCCGGCGACGACGGCGGCTCCGACGCCGCCGTGGCGTCCGCGCTCGCCGCCCACGCCGCGGGCACGGTCGGCGCGGCCGAGGTGATCGCCGCGCTGAGCGGCGCCCGGCTCCTGGTCCCGGTGGTGGCGCTGCTGACCTCCTCGGAGGTCGGCGAGCACGGCCTGCGGCAGGAGAAGGAGAGCGAGATGGCCCTGCCGAAGCTCGTCGGCAGGGACGGCCGGGAGGCGGTGCTCGCCTTCACCGGGGCCGAGCCGCTGCGGCTCTGGCGCCCGGACGCCCGGCCCATCCAGTCCACGACGCTCCACGTCTGCCAGGCCGCCGTGGCCGAGGGCGCCGCCGCCGTGGTGGTCGACGTCGCCGGACCGGTGCCGTTCGTGATCGAGGGCGGCGTGCTCGCCGCGTTCGCCGCCGTGCGGTCCGGGACCCTCGATCAGCTGGGCGCCGACAGCGGGGTCACCGTGGCGCGGATGGAACAGGCCCCCGAGCCTCCCGCCCCGGCCCCCAGGCGTCGGCGGCTCGGTTGGCCGCCACGTGGACGAGGTTGATCGTCAGGATCGCCGGCGCGACCACGGCGACGAAACCGCCGAAGTCGCGTTCGAAGACCAGGGCGAGGATCACCGCGGTGACGCCGTTCTGCTGGGCCAGCCCCAGATGCACCCGGTCGACCACCGGCAGGCCGTGGGTGAGCAGCAGCGCCGCGACCATCTGCGCGGCGAACGCGGCCAGGCCGAGCAGCACGCCCATGCCCAGGCTCGTGCCGCCCACCAGCAGCAGCCCCATCAGGAACGCCGAGAGCGCGAACGCCGCGCTCACCGCCCGCAGCAGCCAGCGTGAGTCCGGCAGCCGCAGATAGAGGCCCGCCGTCGCCAGGCCCAGCATGAGGGAGCTCCACGCGGCCGACACGACCGCGCCGGCCGCCGCGAGATAGCTCAGCACCGGCGGGGCGTTCCTGACCAGCCGCCACACCAGGTAGGCGACCAGCGCGAACAGCGCGTTCAGCCCCAGGTCGGCGAAGTAGTCCATCGACAGGCCGCCCCCGCCCGAGCCCCGCACCAGCGCCGCCGCGTAGACCGCCAGGATGATCGTCACCGGGTCGTCGAAGGACGACCACGCGCCGAGGATCGTCTTGGCCCGCGCGGAGAGCCGGTCGTCCTTCATCACGGCGGCGACCGAGAGCGGGTCGATCTGGGCGACCACCACCGCCATGATCAGGGCGCGCGGGTCGCCCGAGACGAGGTAGACCACCCCGGCGATGAACGCCGTCTTCAGCACCACCCCGACCGTGACCGCCAGCACGATCAGCCGGGTGTGCTCCCTGGCCTCGGCCCGGTCGATGCCGTGCGTGCTGCCGTACAGGCCGATGGCCAGCAGCAGGCTGCTGAACAGCACGTAGGCGGAGGAGTGCTCCAGGCCGTCCAGCCCGCCGAGCTCGGCGGCCAGCCAGCCGACGGTGACGACGGCGATCAGGAGCCCGATTCGGGCCAATGCTCACTCCTCGGGACGGATCGCAGGTGGCCCCCCGGTTGCGGGGTGCGCTCGCGCTGGTTGATCGGGGGAAGGGTGAAGTGGCCGCGGATCATGTCCACGAGCCGGGCCATCTTGTCGTCGGCGACGCCGACCTTGCGCTGGTCGAGCGTCACCCCGACCAGGTAGCGGGTCTCGTCGACCCAGTACAGGTACAGCGCGCCGCGCTCGACGTCGAGCACGGTCCGGATGAGGACGCCGCCCTCGATCCGCTGGAACTGCCGGTTGAGCCTGCCGGTAAGCCAGTTGAGCTGGTTGCCGGCCTTCAGGTAGAGCTCCCGGCGCTCCTCCTGGGCGGTGTCGTGGAAGAAGTGCGCCAGGTCGGCGTCGTCGAGCACATCGGTGTAGAAGCAGCACCGCCCGCCGGCGTAGTAGGCGACGAAGTGCAGGTCGTCCTGGTCGAGCATGGAGACGCAGCTGCCGAGGGCCTTCTCCACCGACGGGCCGATGTCCGGCACGGTGCGGATCAGGATCTCCGACTCGCCGATCACCTTCCGCTTGGTGGCGGTCGGCAGCGGGCCCATCCCGGCCTCCAGGTACGGCAGGTACAGGCCCCGGTTGTACTGGATCAGCAGGTAGACGCCGGTGGCGAAGGCGAACGCGCTGACCCCCGTGGTGATGAGCCCGTGCAGTTCGCCCGGGACCGATCCCCGCCAGAGCACCGGGCCGAACGCGGCGGCGAACCCCAGCACGGCCTCGCCCGCGGCGGTGACCGTCAGCGCGGTCACCATCAGCACCGGGAGCCGGGCCGGATCCGGCCGAGCACCGTGGCGATCGCGGCGAGCGTCACGATCACCCCGACGACCGTGACGGCGCGGGCGGTGTCGTAGTCCTCGCCCTCGATGTACCACGCGAGGAACTCCAGCAGGACGGGCAGCAGGACCAGTGACGCGATGACGACCGGCAGCCGTGCGAAGCGGTCCCTGCTGTCCACGTGATCCGGCCCTCCTCGGGGTGAGAGTGGCCTCCAGACTCCATGATCGTCACGACGGACGTCAATGACCTCCGACGTCAGACGGATCAACGACCGGGGGCCGGCCGGGGCTCCCCGCGTCCGTCGTGTCCCGGCGGGGCCGACGCCTCGGAGACCGGAGGACAGGGAAGGCCGGCCGGGCTATGGTCGGTCGGTGATCCTCGTGCCCCTCCTCGCGGCCCTCGCCGGCCTGCTGATCGGACTGCGGTCACGTGCCCTGGTGGTCCGGTACGCGGTCCCCGGAGGAGAACGGTCCGCACCGGAGCCCGGACCTGATCGCCGGTCCGAACCGGAGCCCGGACCCGATCACGGGCCCGGACCCGGCGATGCCGCCCGTGCCGTACGGCCCGAGCCCGCCCGTGCCGTACGGCCCTGCCCGCCGCCGCTGGTCGTGGAGGTCGTGACGGCGGCGGTGCTGGGGGCGCTCGCCCTGCGGGCGGTCGCGGCCGGATCCCTTCCGGACCGGTCGGCGGCCTCCGCCGTGGCGTGGTCGGCGGAACTGCTGGCCCTGTGCTGGCTGGCCGCGGTCTGCGTCCTGCTGGCCTTCGTCGACGCGGCCGTCCACCGGCTGCCCGACCGCCTCACCCTCGCCGCCTACCTCGGCACCGCCGTCCCGCTCACGGCGCCGCCGCGGCCGGCGGCCGGTGGGACGACCTGCTGAGAGCCGGACTGGGCGGCCTGGCGCTGACCGGCTTCTACCTGGTGCTGTTCCTGGTCAACCCGGTCGGGATGGGACTGGGCGACGTCAAGCTCGCGGCGAGCCTGGGCACGGCGCTGGGCTGGTTCGGCTGGGACGCCCTGCTCGCCGGCGCGTTCCTGGGCTTCCTGGCGGGCGGCCTGTACGGCGGGGCGCTGCTGGTCGCCCGCCGCGCGAACCGCAAGAGCGAGATCCCCTTCGGCCCGTTCATGATCATCGGCACGTTCGCCGTCCTCCTGGTAGGCCCTGTCCCCTGATCTGCCCTGTGCGGCCCGGAGGCGCCGACGCCGCACCGGGTGGTCTGTCCGTGGACTCTGCCGGCAGGGGTGAAGATCTTTCCACCCAGAGGCCCATCTCCTTGCGTTTGTATCGAGTAATGCGAATAATGCGGATAGGAGGTGGGGATGACTTCTATCGCACAGGTCGGCTCGGTGTCGCCTGGAGCCGTTGATCCCGAGAAGGCGGCCAGAGCGCTGCGACGCATCAACGACTACCTCGTCCACAGTCCGAGCGACAGCGAGGAATTCGAGATCCTCGTCGAAGGCGGTGGCGATCAGGCTCTGGTGCTGCCGCGTCAGGCGGTGGAGATGTTCGCGTACATCCTCGGAGCAATGGCACGAGGACAGGGCGTCCAGATCATGCCGCTCAACGCCGAACTCACGACTCAGCAGGCCGCCGACCTGCTCAACGTCTCCCGCCCGTATCTCATCGGTCTTCTCGAACGCGGTGAGATCGACTATCGCCTCGTCGGGCGCCATCGACGGGTCCGGTTCGAGGCCGTCATGGAGTACATGCGCCATGACGATCTCAAACGCAGAGCCGTGGTCGACGAACTGTCACGCCTCGGACAAGAACTCGGTGAGGATTGATCCGTGGCTCCGGTGGTCGTCTACGACGCCTGCGCGCTGTACGGCAACGCCGTTCGGGACCTGCTCATTCGAGTGGGCCGGGCGCGCCTCGTACAGCCCCGATTGACCCATCAGATCCTTGACGAGCTCGACCGTGCACTCGCCAGACGCCCCGCCGCGACAGAGGCGAAGCGTGAACGTCTGCGGACGCTCATGCTCCAAGCGGTGGCGGACTGCCTCGTCACCGGGTTCGAGCCGCTGGTCGAAGGGCTGAAACTGCCGGACCCGGACGACCGCCACGTACTCGCTGCGGCGATCAAAGCCGGAGCGGAGGTCATCGTCACCTCGAATCTCGCGGACTTCCCCGCCGATGCGTTGGACCCGTGGGGCATCGTCGCCAAGTCTCCGGACGCGTTCCTGCTGGACCTCGTGGACATCGCTGACAGAGTCGTCTTCTCGTGCGTTCAGCAGATAGCCGACCAACGGATCAATCCGCCGGAGACGTTGGACGAGGTGCTCAAGCAGCTTGAGCGCGGCGGTTTGGTGGAGACCGCCGCCGCGCTGCGCTTCGGCTGAGCGCACCCGGATAGGCCGTCGCAGATTCCATTGGCGACGGTCATCGCCGGTGAGATGCCGACGGTCCCGGTTCACCGCCCGCGCAGATCCGCGACCGTGCTTCCGGTACGGCGGCGCAGCAGGACGCGCAGCGTGCCCGGATGCTCGTAGCCGACCCTGCGGGCGATGGACTCCATGGACAGGTCGGTGGTGCGCAGCAGGTGGCGGGCCTGCTCGACGCGCAGATCCTGGACGAACCGTACCGGCGAGGTGCCCATGACGCGGCGTACGGCCCGCTGGAGGGTCCGCTCGCCGACACCGAGCGCACCGGCGGCGTCGGTGATGCTGAGCGGCTGGTCCAGGCGCGCGCGGATCCAGCGCTCGAAGGCGGCGACGGTCGGATCGTGCTGGGCGAGCGCGCCGGGGATGGTGTAGGCCGACTGCGACGGCCGCTCGTCGACCACGAGGTAGCGGGCGATGAGATCGGCCAGGGCGGGGCTGCTCATCCGCACGACCGCCAGGGCCAGGTCGACGTGGCCGAAGGCCGCGCCCGCCGTGATCACGCCGTCGGAGGCGGTCACCATGCGAGTCTGGTCGAGCGTGACCTTCGGATAGCGGGGCCGGAAATGCGGCGCCAGCCACCAGCTGGTGGTCGCCCGCCGCCCGTCGAGTACCCCGGACTCGGCCAGCAGGAAGGTGCCCGTGCAGGCGGAGGCGACAGAGGCGCCCCGCTCGCGGGACTCGGCCAGCAGCCGCCGCACCTCCGCCCTCGCGGGCCCGGCCGCCTCGGCGAGGAGGGCGTCGGGCCGGCGCTCGGCGAGCGCGGGCACGATCAGCAGGTCGGCCCGCCCGGCCTCGCCGATCGGCGCGCAGGACACCAGATGCCCCGCGCCGGTGCGGACCTGCCGGTCGAAGCCGACGGTGGTCACCCGCCACGCGGGCGGCGGCTGAGGGAGCTCCTCGCGCATCGAGTCGGCCGCCTGCAGTACGTCCAGAATCGCCGCGAACCCGGAGTCGAACACGCCGTCGTACGCCAGCACCGCCACATCCATGACGGAAACGGTACCGGAGAAGTCGTTTCCGCCACTGGGGCCGGGACCGGTGCGGTCTTAGGTTTCTCCTGGCAGCGAGATTCCCGCTGACACCGAGATGAGGAGCACACGATGAAGATCGGACTGCTGGCCCGGATCGAGGCCAAGCCGGAGTACGCCGACAAGGTCGAGGCCCTGCTGGGCGAGGCGCTCGAACTGGCCCGCCAGGAGGACCACACCCTCGCCTGGTTCGCCTTCCGGCTGGACGCCAACACCTTCGGGGTCTTCGACACCTTCGCCGACGAGGAGGGGCGCACCGCCCACCTGGAGGGCCGGATCGCCGCGGCGCTGATGGAGGTGGCGCCGACCATGCTGAGCGCGGCCCCGGACATCCGCCCGGTGGACCTGCTGGCGGTCAAGCTCCCCTGAGCCGGACGCGGCGGGACGGGCCGGCGGGCGGCTTTCCGTCCGCCGGCCCGTCTGTCGCGTCCGGTTCAGAGGTCCCGCTCGGCGACGACCTCGCCGTCGCTGATCTCCCCGGTCGGCTGGAAACCGAGCTTGAGGTAGAACCGCTCCGGCCCGCCCTCACCCGGCACCCAGGTCACCGTCACCCGCGTCTTCCCGCGGCTGCGCAGTTCCTCGCACACGGCCTCCACCGCGAAGCGGCCGTAGCCACGGCCCTGCCTGTCGGCGGCGACTGCCAGCCGCCAGAGCCCGGAGCGGAGCCGGTCCTCGGGATTCTCCGGGTCGAGGCGGACGTCCAGGAATGCCATGACGAAGCCCACGAGTTCGTCGCCGTCGAAGACCAGCCGCGGCCAGGCGATGTCGGGCTGCACGTACGCCTCGGCCAGCGACTGCGCGACCGGGGCCACGAAACGCTCCTGGCCGGGACGGAGCCGCAGGTCGCACGCGGCGCGGACGTTCTCGGGGGTGACCTTCTCCAAGCGGAGCGACGCTGTCATGCCGGGCACCTTACCGACGCTCCCTGGGCGCCGGGCAACCGATATATCACCCGCCGGTCCCGCCCACCGGATGTCCGGGAACGGGTGGGCGGTTCCGACGTCTCCGGTGGGAGGCGCCACGGCAGGTGCCTCACCGGAGAGGAGAACCCATGTCGTCCACCACCCGCCTGCAGGCCTGCGGCGTCGCCATCGGCCCGGTGTTCCTGGGCGTGTGGCTCGTCCAGGCGCTCACCCGCGAGGGGTTCGACCCGGCCCGCCACCCGCTCAGCCTGCTGAGCCTCGGGGACCCGGGCTGGATCCAGGTCGCGAACTTCATCGTCGCGGGCCTGCTGTACCTGGGCTTCGCCGCCGGTGTACGGCGGGCGCTGCGTCCCATGCCGGGCGCCACCTGGGCCCCCGTGCTGCTGGGCCTCAGCGGGGCGGGGATGATCATGGCCGGGGTCTTCCCCACCGACCCGGGGGCCGGTTTCCCGCCGGGCGCGCCCGCGGGGATGCCTGAGTACACCGTGTCCGGCGTCCTGCACGAGGCGGGCTTCCTGCTGGCGTCCCTGTCGTGGAGCGCGGCCTGCCTCGTGCTGGCGCGCAGCTTCGCGGCCGTCGGCAGACGCGGCTGGATCGCGGCATGCCTGGCGGTCCCGGCCGGGGTCTTCGCGCTCGTCGGATGGCCCGACCCGAGCGGCCTCACCGTGCGCCTGCTAATCGCGTCGGCGGTCCAGTTCGCGTTCGTGGCGGCCCTGGCGGTCCGGATCATGAGGGGTCTGCCGCGGGACCTCGGTGCCCCGCACCGGCCGCTCTCCCCGGTCAGGCGGGGACGGCCGGGACGATCAGCTCCTCGCCGATGAGCCCGTTCAGCCGGCGGGCCTCGTCCTCGGTGAGGAACATCAGCACCGAGGCCTGGCCGTTGTCCATGGCGTGGAAGCGGCGGCCGTCGCCCTCCAGTTCGTCCATCAGGTAGGAGACGATCATCGGGTCGGCCCAGTCGTCGACGACGTCGACGGTCCAGTGCCGCCGCCGGCCGGCGGCGGTGTACTCGAGCCAGGCCTCGCCGGTGCCGAGGTCGACGTGGTCGCGCACGTCGGTCAGCGCGTCGGGGCGGCCCGCGATCCGGCAGAGCCGCCGGGCGATCTCGACGTAGGCGCCGGGGCCCTCGACGCACTCGGTGTCGAAGTTCCACACGCGCTCGGAGAACCGGCGTCCCCACGGCTCGGCCTCGACCTCGATGCCCAGCACGAACAGCAGCAGGGTGAACGGCTCGCTCTCGTACGCCTCACGAGGGAACGAGTGCAGCAGCTCCTCCACGGTCCTGCCGGGGGCGAGGCCGATCCCGATCCCGGCGAGCGCGGAGAGCTGATCTTCAAGCGTCATGCGCCGATGCTACCGAGCGGCCGGTGCTGGTCTCCGTGCCGGAGCGCTCGGCCACGTCGGTGGCGGCGGCGGCCAGGGCCAGCACGGGGAAGATCGCGTGCGCCGGCACCCGGTAGACGCCCCGCTCGGGCTGCTCGACCAGCCCGGCCGAGGCCAGCGTCTTGAGGTGGTGGTAGAGCTGGCCGGGGGAGGCGAGCCCGAGCGCGGTCTGCAGCTCGGCGATGGGCCGGGGCCCGGTGACCAGCAGCTGCAGGATCTCGAAGCGCGCCGGGTGCCCGGCGGCGGCCAGCACGGCGGCCAGCGGCCCGGTCGGCCGCCGGAGCAGCCAGCCGGGGAAGCGGTTGATCTCCCACTCCCACTGGTAGCCGCCGAAGTGGGCCCGGCCGCCGTAGGTGAACAGGCCGGTCTCGTCGTCGGCCGTCTCCGCCTCCCGCGCCGCGGGGGCGGCGAGCCGGGCCTCCAGGGCCGCGACCCGCGCCTCGAGGTCCTGGAGTCTGTCGTCGACGCCGGTCAGCGGAACCTCACCTCACTGCTGTCTCACTTCAGCGCCGCGTGCACCTTCGCGAAGAAGGCGGGCTCGGTCGCCAGCTTCAGGATGAACCGCTGATGAGCATAGCTGCGCATCCCGGAGTACCAGGTGGCCTCCGGGAGCCGGTGCAGGACCAGGACGGTCTCGCGCGGCCTCTCGCCGGGCCGGGCGGTGTACATGGCCTCGCTGATGACGCCGGGCAGCGAACCGCCCTTGGTGCCGATGCGCAGCTCGGCGGGGTCGGCGCCGGGCTGCCGCATCGGCCACTCCAGGTGCCTGCTCGCCACCGCGTCCTTCCTGAGCCCGGCGAGCACCCGGCGCAGGACGCCGGGTTCGACGCGGGTCACGGTCTCGGCCCAGGCGGCCTGCCGGGCGAAGTCCGGCAGCGCGGGCGTCACCTGCTTCCCCGCCTTGACGTACCGCTTCAGGCAGGCGTCGGCCGGCAGCGCGCAGCCGCCGAAGGCGCGCAGGATCTCGCCGTTGATCGTGCCGACACGGGTTCGCGCGATCTTGCGCAGTTCGCCGGGGCCGAGCCGGTCGCGGAGCAGGTCGGCGGCGGCGTTGTCGCTCTCCTCGATCATGGCGGAGACGAGCTGGTCGAGCGTGACGCTCGCGCCCGCCTTGAGCCGCTTGAGCGCCCTCTCGTGGGCGCCGCCGTCGGTGCCGGGCACGTGGTAGGCGTTCCACAGGGCCACCGGGACGCGCTCGTCCGGTGCGGCCCGGCCCCGGCGGACCGCGTCGGCGTAGGCGGCGAGATGGACGATCTTGATGGTGGAGGCCACCGGGGCGAGGCGGCCGGCGTTGTGGCTGATGCCCCGGGTCACCAGCGCGACGTCGCCGGGGTGGGCCTCGATGTAGGCGAGCACGGCCTCGGCGTCCTTGAGGTCGGCGGAGGCGGGGGCGGTCGCCGGGGCGGTCGGAGCCGCGACCAGAGCGGTCGCCAGGGAGATGCTGAGGATCGCGTTCATGGCTCCACGCTAACCGATAATCCGAAACTCCGGAGTATCAATTTTTCGAAGCGCGGGATATGCGGGGAGATCCACCGGTGTCTCACCTGGTGAGCTGCGGCCATTCCAGTGGGCGACACGTGGAAGACTGGTCCCCATGTTGCGCTGGTTGACCGCCGGAGAGTCCCACGGCCCCGAACTCGTCGCGATCCTCGAAGGACTGCCCGCCGGGGTGGAGGTGACCACGGCCGACATCGACGGGGCGCTGGCCAGACGCCGCCTGGGCTACGGCCGCGGCGCCCGGATGAAGTTCGAGCAGGACCTGGTCACGATCGTCGGCGGCGTACGGCACGGCCGCACGCTCGGCAGCCCCGTCGCGATCCGCGTGGGCAACACCGAGTGGCCCAAGTGGGAGACCGTCATGGCCGCCGACCCGGTGGACCCGGAGGTGCTGGAGGGCCAGGCCCGCAACGCGCCGCGCTCCCGTCCCCGCCCCGGCCACGCCGACCTCGCCGGCATGCAGAAGTACGGCTTCGACGACGCCCGCCCGGTGCTCGACCGGGCCAGCGCCCGCGAGACCGCCGCCCGCGTCGCCCTCGGCCAGGTCGCCAGGAGCTTCCTCAAGCAGGCCCTCGGCGTCGACATCGTCAGCCACGTCGTCTCCATCGGCTCGGCTCAGACCACCGAGGGCGTCGTGCCGGGCCCCGGCGACATGGACGCCGTCGACGCCGACCCGGTGCGCTGCGCCGACCCGGCCGGCAGCGCCGCGATGGTCGCCGAGATCGACAAGGCCCACAAGGACGGCGACACCCTCGGCGGCGTCGTCGAGGTGATCGCCTACGGCCTCCCGCCGGGCCTGGGCAGCTACACCCACTGGGACCGTCGCCTCGACGCCCGCCTCGCCGCCGCGCTGATGGGCATCCAGGCGATCAAGGGCGTCGCCGTCGGCGACGGCTTCGAGACCGCCCGCCGCCCCGGCTCCCGGGCCCACGACGAGATCGAGAACACCTCCGACGGCGTGCGCCGGATCACCAACCGGGCCGGCGGCGTCGAGGGCGGCATGACCAACGGCGAGGCGCTGCGCGTCAGCGCCGCGATGAAGCCGATCTCCACCGTGCCGCGCGCGCTGGCCACGATCGACGTGCTGACCGGCGAGGCCGCCCGCGCCCACCACGAGCGCTCCGACGTCTGCGCGGTCCCGGCCGCCGCGATCGTCGCCGAGGCGATGGTCGCGCTGGTCCTGGCCGACGCCGCGATCGAGAAGTTCGGCGGCGACTCCGTCGAGGAGGTGGCCCGCAACCTGTCGGGCTACCTGTCGTCACTGGTGATCAAGTAGTCGGTGGCCGGTCGGGTGACCGGATCGACCGAGCGAGAGAGCGGATCGAGGGTTGTGATGGGACCGCGCGCCGTACTGATCGGTGCTCCCGGGTCGGGCAAGTCGACCGTGGGCAGGTTGCTGGCCGAGCGGCTCGGGGTCGCCTTCCGCGACACCGACGCCGACGTGGAGGCCGCGGCGGGCAAGCCGGTGAGCGACATCTTCGTCGAGGACGGCGAGGAGCGTTTCCGCGCACTGGAGGCCGAGGCCGTACGGCGGGCGCTGGCCGAGCACGACGGCGTGCTCTCCCTGGGCGGCGGCGCGGTCCTGGACGAGGCGACCCGCGAGCTGCTGGCCGGGCACCGCGTCGTCTACCTGGAGGTCGGCCTCTCGCAGGCGGTGACCCGGGTGGGCCTGGGTTCGGCCCGGCCGCTGCTGGTCTTCAACCCGCGCAGCCAGCTGAAGAAGCTGATGGAGGCCCGCCGCCCGATCTACGAGGCGCTGGCCGCCGTGACGGTCGCCACGGACGAGCGCGAGCCCGCCGAGGTCGCCGACGAGATCGTGAAGGGACTGGCGTGACGATCACCAGGATCAGCGTCGGCGGGGAGTCTCCGTACGACGTCGTGGTGGGCACGGGGATCCTCGGCGAGCTGCCCGGCCTGCTCGGGCCCCGGGTGCGCACCGTCGCGGTCGTGCACCCGGAGGGCCTGCCGGAGATCGCCCGGCCCGTCTGCGGCGCGATCGAGACGGCAGGCTACGAGGTCGTCCGGCTCCCGGTGCCCGACGCCGAGCAGGCCAAGACGGCCGAGGTGGCCGCCGGGCTCTGGTCGGCCTTCGGCCGCCACGGCATGACCCGCTCCGACGCCGTGGTCGGCGTCGGCGGCGGAGCCACCACCGACCTGGCCGGGTTCGCCGCCGCCACCTGGCTGCGCGGCGTCAAGGTGGTGCAGGTCCCGACCACCCTGCTCGGCATGGTGGACGCCGCGGTCGGCGGCAAGACCGGCATCAACACCCCCGAGGGCAAGAACCTCGTCGGCTCCTTCCACCCGCCCGCCGGCGTCCTGTGCGACCTGGCCACGCTGGTGACGGTGCCCCGGGCCGACTACGTCGGCGGGCTCGCGGAGATCGTCAAGGGCGGCTTCATCGCCGACCCGGAGATCCTGGCGCTCATCGAGGCCGACCCCGAGGGCGCCCGCCACCCCGACGGGCGGCACACCCGCGAGCTGATCGAGCGGAAGATCCGGGTCAAGGCCCGCGTCGTCGGCGCAGACCTGCGCGAGAGCGGCCTGCGAGAGATCCTCAACTACGGCCACACGCTGGCGCACGCCATCGAGCGGGTCGAGGACTACCGGATGCGCCACGGCGAGGCCGTCGCCATCGGCATGGTCTACGCCGCCGAGCTGTCCCGCCTGGACGGCCGGATCGGCATCGACCTGGTGGACCGGACCCGCGCGATCCTGACCGCGGTCGGCCTGCCCACGGCCTACCGCCGGGAGGCCTGGCCCGAGCTCCGCGACCACATGCGGCTGGACAAGAAGAGCCGGGGCGCCACGCTGCGCTTCGTCGTCCTGGACGGCCTGGCGCAGGTGTCCGCGCTGGAGGACCCGCCGGAGGCCCTGCTGGAGGCCGCCTACAACGAGATCGCCAGGTGATCGGGGACGCGGAAGCGGGACGCCGGCCCGTTCCGCCAGTGAGGAGTGAAACGAGCAGATGAGGACCGTCTACGTTCTCAACGGCCCCAACCTGTCACGGCTCGGCACCCGCGAGCCGGACGTCTACGGCGCGGAGACCTTCGCCGACCTGGCCGCGCTCTGCCGGCAGACCGGCAGGGAGCTGGGCCTGTCGGTGGAGGTCAGGCAGACCGACGACGAGGCCGAGCTGGTGGGCTGGCTGCACGAGGCGGCCGACGGCAAGATCCCGGTGGTGCTGAACCCCGCGGCGTTCACCCACTACTCCTACGCGCTGCGCGACGCCATCGCCCAGCGCACCGCGCCCCTGGTCGAGGTGCACATCTCCAACCCGGCCGCGCGCGAGGAGTTCCGGCACACCTCGGTGGTCGCCGCCGTCGCCACCGGGACGATCGCCGGGTTCGGCCTCGCCTCCTACGTGCTGGCGCTGCGGGCCGTCGCCGACCTGGCCTGAACGGGACCGGAGGATTCCCATGACGAGCTACCGGTCCTTCGTCGCGCTCGGCGACAGCTTCACCGAGGGCATGAACGACCCGGCCGTGCACCCCGCCGTGGACGCCTCCGGCCTGCCGGTCGAGGCCGGGCGCTTCCGCGGCTGGGCCGACCGTGTGGCCGAGCGGCTGGCCGTACTCGACCCGGAGTTCCGCTACGCCAACCTCGCGGTGCGCGGCAAGCTCATCGACCAGGTCGTCGCCGACCAGGTGCCGGTCGCCGTCGAGATGCGCCCCGACCTGGTCAGCTTCTGCGCCGGCGGCAACGACCTGCTCCGCCCGGGCAGCGACCCGGACCGGATGGCCAAGAAGCTCGCGGGAGCCGTACGGCGGCTGCGGGCCACCGGGGCCGAGGTGCTGCTGTTCACCGGCGTCGACCCCCGTGACACCCCGCTGATGCGCCGCGCCCGCGGCACCTTCGCGGTCTTCTACCTGCACGTCCGCTCCATCGCCGACCTGTACGGCTGCCGCCTGGTCGACCAGTGGTCGATGCAGGGACTGCGGGACTGGCGGGCGTGGAGCGACGACCGCCTGCACATGAACGAGGAGGGCCACCGGATGGTGGCCGCCAAGGTGTGCGAGGTGCTCGGCGTGCCCTGCGACGACGACTGGCGGGTCACCTGGCCGCCCCGGGAGAACGTCGACCCCCGGGCCAAGCGCCGCGAGGACGTCCAGTGGGTCCGCACCCACCTCGGCCCGTGGGTGCTGCGCCGCCTGCGCGGCCGCTCCTCCGGCGACGACCTCGACCCCAAGCGCCCCGACCTGAAGCCCTTCGCCTGACCGCCGGCGTCCCGGCCGTTCCTCCGCGGCCAGGCGGCCGGAGCGGGCCGGGACGCGGACGGGCGGCGGAGCGCCTCGCGGCGGGGTCAGGACGCGGACAGGCGGCGGAGCGCCTCGCGGACCTTGGCCGGGTCGTTCGTGGGCCAGAAGGGCGGCAGCGAGGCGCGCAGGAAGCCGGCGTAGCGGGCGGTGGCCAGGCGGGGATCGAGGACCGCGACCACGCCCTTGTCGTGCTGGCTGCGCAGCAGGCGGCCGGCGCCCTGGGCGAGCAGCAGGGCGGCGTGCGTGGCGGCGACCGACATGAAGCCGTTGCCCCCCTTGGCCGCGACGTGGCGCTGCCGGGCGGAGCTCAGCGGGTCGTCGGGACGGGGGAAGGGGATGCGGTCGATGATGACCAGCCGGAGCGACGGCCCGGGCACGTCCACGCCCTGCCAGAGCGAGAGCGTGCCGAACAGGCAGGTCGGCTCGTCCTCGGCGAACCGTTTGACCAACTGCATCGTGGAGTCGTCGCCCTGGCAGAGCAGCGGCACGCTCAGCCGGTCGCGCAGCGCCTCGGTGGCGGCCTTGGCCGCGCGCATCGAGGAGAACAGGCCGAGGGTCCGGCCCCCGGCCGCCTCGATCAGCTCGGTGATCTCCTCCAGGTAGGCCTCCGGCAGGCCGTCGCGGCCCGGCTGGGGCAGGTGCTTGGCGACGTAGAGGATACCGCTGCGGGGGTGGTCGAAGGGGGAGCCGACGTCCAGGCCGGACCAGCCGGACCGGTCGCCGTCGGCGGAGCTCAGGCCCCACTGGCGGGCCAGCCCGTCGAAGGCGCCGCCCAGGGCGAGCGTGGCGGAGGTCAGCACCACCGTGCGGTCGCCGAACAGCTTGTCGCGGAGCATCCCGGCGACGGTCAGCGGGGCGATCCGCAGGATCGGCGGGCGGCGGTCGGTGGCCCCGTCCAGCCAGACCACCTCGGCCCGGTCGACCTCCTCGGCGTGGCCGAAGGCGTCCAGCATGCGCTGGGCGGTGTCGTGGACCTCGTCCAGCGCGGTGAAGGCCGCCTTGCGCAGCCCGGCGCTCTCCGGGTCGTCCTTGTCGCTCGCGCCGCGCGGGCCCAGCGCGGTGACGCAGGCCGACGCCGCGTCGCGGATCAGGGCGAGGGTCAGGCCGAGCACCTGGGGCAGCTCGTCGAGCCGTCCGGGCGGCGCGACCGCGAGCAGGGCCTTCAGATCCTCGCCCGCCTGCAGGAGCCGGTCGGCGATGCCCTGCTCGACCAGGCGCCCGACGCGGCGTACGGCCAGCGCGACGGTGGTGTCCGACAGCTCGCCGGTGACCACGGAGGTGACCCGGTCGACCAGCTCGTGGGCCTCGTCGACCACGACGACGTCGTGCTCGGGCAGGAGCGGGATGTCCTCCATGGCGTCGATGGCCAGCAGCGCGTGGTTGGTCACCACGACGTTCGACTCGGCGGCGCGGGCGCGGGCCAGCTCGGCGAAGCACTCCATGCCGCTGGGGCAGCGCTGCGCGCCCAGGCACTCCCGGGAGCTCACCGAGAACTGCCGCCAGGCCTGCTCGTTGACGCCGGGGACCAGCTCGTCACGGTCGCCGGTCTCGGTCTCGTTCGCCCAGTCCTGGATGCGCTGGACCATCCGCCCGGTCAGGCTCACCTCGCCGGGGTCGAAGAGCTGGTCCTGCTCGTCGTCGGGCCAGCCCGCGCTGGCCTTGTAGCGGCACAGGTAGTTGCGGCGGCCCTTGAGGATCGCGAACGTGGGCTCGGCGGGCAGCAGCGGGGCGAGCGCCTCGGCCAGGCGGGGCAGGTCGCGGTCCACGAGCTGGCGCTGCAGGGCGATCGTCGCGGTGGAGACGACGACGGCGCCCTCCGAGGTCATCGCGTGCCGGATCGAGGGGATCAGGTAGGCGAGGGACTTGCCGGTGCCGGTGCCCGCCTGGACGGCCAGGTGGTCGCCGGAGTCGATCGCCCCCTGGACGGCCCGGGCCATCGCGAGCTGGCCGGGGCGCTCGACCCCGCCGACGGCCTTGACCGCCAGGGCGAGCAGCTCCTCGACCGGGGGCAGATCCGCGCTGGAGGAGGCCCTCTCGGTCTTCGTGGTCTTCGCGCCCTTGGGAGTCTTCGCGGTCTTCGCGCCCTTGGAGGTCTTCGCGGTCTCGGCGGGGCTGAGGGAGTCGGTCGGCACGACAGCCAACCGTACCCGCTCGCTCCGACAACCGGACCTGCCTCCGGAGAGTCATCGCGCGGACTCGTCCCGGCATTCCGGACCGCGAGGTTCGTCTCGCATGGCAAACTGGCGGAACCACCGCTGCGCGTACGTGAAGGACCGGACAGGATCGTCCTCCCGGTGTTCGCGGGGCTGAAGATGGGGATGGAAAGACGGATTCGGTAGGGTTTCCCGAGGTCGAGTGGACGAATAAAGGCTGGTTAAAGCACCATGTCATCCATGTCGGAAGTTGTCCCGTTGCCGTCGTTCGGCGAGGTGTTCTTTGACGAGCGTGGCCAGGAGCGGGTGCTCCGGGTCACCTGGCACGACGGCACGCTGGTGCTGAGCCTCTGGCGCGGCGAGATGTGCACCGCCAGTTTCCGCATGCCCATGGACGACGTGGCCCGCCTGGTGGACACCCTCGACGAGGGATTCGTCGAGGCCGGGGGCCGCTATCCCGACGAGGTCGGGGAGGACGCCCCGGCGGGGGGCCATCCGGAGCACGCCGAGCACGGGGAGTTCCCCGGCACCGGGCAGTACGCCCGGCCGCGCCCGGAGGACTACGCCCAGCCGGTCCCGCCGCCGCACTACGCCGATCCGGCGGCCACCCAGGTCGCCCCGCCGCCGGAGGAGCCGCGCCCGCCCGCGCTGGGACCGAACGACGTGCTCGTGGCGCGCGGCGCCGTCCCCGCGCCGGACGCGGTCCCGGACCGCGTGCCGGGGTACGGGGCGGCCGACGTGGTGCCGCCCGAGAACATGATCGTCGGTGACTCGCTGCCCTACGGGACGCCTCAGCCGGGCGAGCCGCCGTACCCGGCGCCCGCCGATCCCTACGGGGCGCAGCAGGCCCCGCAGCCCGACCCGTTCCCCCCGGCATCCCGGCCGGTGACGGACCCGTTCGCGGCGCCGTCCCACCGGCAGGCCGACCCCTTCGCCGCGGGCCGGCAGCCCGACGTCTTCACTCCGGCGCAGCCCGATCCCTACGGGACGCCTCAGCCGGGCGAGCCGCCGTACCCGGCGCCCGCCGATCCCTACGGGGCGCAGCAGGCCCCGCAGCCCGATCTGTTCACCCCGGCCCCCCAGCAGGGGGCGGACCCGTTCGCGGCGCCGTCCCACCGGCAGGCCGACCCCTTCACCCCGCCCGCCGACAGGTTCCCGCCGTCGCCCTCCGACGCCTATCCGTCCCAGGGGCACTCCACCGACCCCTACGGCATCCCGCCCGTGGGGCGCCAGCCCGATCCCTACGGCGGTTATCCCGCTCCGGCCCAGCCCGACCCCTACGCGTTCGGAAACCGGCCGCAGCCCGCTCCGGAACGGCAGGCCCCGCCAGGCGGGCACCCGGCGGACCTGCGCGACCTGTACAGCACGCCGCCGGCCTACGACCAGCCCTACGAGCAGCCGTACGACCCCAACGACCCGCTGAACCTGCGCGCCCAGCAGGCCGAGCAGCCGCCGGCCCGCTCCTACCCGGACGCGCCGCACTCCACCGGGGAGCGGCTCCGCCCCGAGCAGGGCTACGACGAGCGGGACTACGACGAACGGGACGGACGCCGCGGCTGGTGACGCGCGCCTCCGGGCCGCCGCCGGCGCGGACCCGGGAGATGAGGATCCCTTCTTGGATCTTCGGAGTCGTGGAGCAGCTCAGGCTGCGTGCCGGACGCCGTGCCCTGAGCGCCTGGGAGCGCCTCGGCGGGGGCTCGGGTCCGGGCGGCGAGGACACGCCCAGCACCGTCTACCGGCGGCCGCGCAGGGAGATGCTGGCCGCAGAGCGCGAGGTGTTCGTGCGCTTCCGCGACGAGCGCCGCATCGACGACGAGGTGCTCCGCCGGGTCATGCACGAGCTCGACTTCGAGGAGGCCACCCTGGAGCGGGACTGACCGGTCCTGCCCGCCGGGCCCGATCCGTCATCCGGCCGGGTTCCGGTCCCGCCCGCCGGGTGCCGTGCCGCGGTCCGGTTCCGGTCCTGCCCTCCGGTTCCGGTCCGTCATCCGATCGGGCTCCGGGCCGCCGTCCGGGGCGCCCGGGTCAATCCCCGCCCCTCCTGGGGCGGGCGCGCAGGTGGGCGCGTTCGCCCTGCGCGCCGAACAGGCTGAGGAACTCGACCGGTTCGGCGTCGGCGGCGCCGAACCAGTGCGGGACGCGGGTGTCGAACTCGGCCGCCTCGCCGGGGGAGAGGACCAGGTCCTGCTCGCCCAGGACGACCCGGAGCCGCCCGTTGAGGATGTAGAGCCACTCGTAGCCCTCGTGGGTCTGCGGGTCGGGCACCCTCCGGTGGCTGCCGGCCGGGATCACGAGCTTGTACGCCTGGATGCCGCCGGCCCTGCGGGTCAGGGGCACCATGATCATGCCGTAGCGGGTGACCGGGCGCAGGTGGATGCGGGGGTCACCGGTGGGCGGGGCGCCGACGAGCTCGTCGAGCGTGACGCCGTGGGCCCTGGCCAGGGGGAGCAGGAGCTCCAGGGTCGGCCGGCGGGCGCCGGACTCCAGCCGGGACAGGGTGCTCACCGAGACGCCGGTCACCGCCGACAGATCGGCCAGCGTGGTCTCGCGCTGCCGGCGCAGCGCGCGCAGCCGCGGTCCGACCGCGCCGAGCGCCTGGTCGAGGTCGTCGTCCATGTCCGCCAGCTTGCCATATCGGCAAGGTCGTTTGCCTGAACGGCCGTCGGACGCCTGCCGGGTCCACCAGGCAGGCTCGGTGGACCCGATCGCTCGATCGCGTCGGCGGGGCGGAGGGGGCCGGGCTCAGCCGATGATCTGGTCGACGTAGCACCAGCGCCAGGTCTCGCCCGGCTCGAACGAGGAGATGACCGGGTGGGAGTCCCGGTGGAAGTGGGCGGTGGCGTGCTTGCCCGGCGAGGAGTCGCAGCAGCCGACGTGACCGCAGGACAGGCAGCGGCGCAGGTGCACCCAGCCGCTCCCGGTCGCGAGGCACTCCTCGCAGCCCTCGGGCGTGCGCGCGGGCGGGTCCTGGGCCTCGGTGAGGTGCTGGCAGGTCGGCATGGTCGTCCCCCTCGGCGGTAGCGGGATCATCGTACGGCCGGCACGGCCCGCCGTACGGCGCGGCGGGCGTCGCGGGCGCGCCGCGCCGTATCGGCCGTTGGGTAGAGTCAGGTCATGAGACCCCTTCCGCGACGGACCGGCCTCCTCGCCGCCTCCGCTCTGGCCGCCGCCCTCCTGACCACCGGGTGCGCCGAGATCCAGCAGGTGAGCGAGGGCGTCGACCGGGCCCAGCAGTGCATCCAGGCCGCGGGCATCGTCACCGACACCATGGCGAAGGTCGCCGGCCTGCTCAACGACCCCGCCGGGATGGAGAAGGCACTGAACGACGGGGCCGCCAAGCTGGGAGACGTGGCCGACAAGGCCGCCAACACCTCGCTCAAGGAGGCCGCCGACGGCGTGGCGGGCAGCCTGGAGGCCATCAACGTGCAGAACGCCAACGACGCTATCGACGCGGCGCAGAAGGTCGCCGCCGACGGCGTGAAGTGGGCCGAGCAGCTCACCAACGCCTGCTGAGGCCCCGTGCAATCCCGGCTTCTCTAGGGGAAATGTCGCTGAAATAGCGTCGTTCCATGGAGACCCCCGGGAAGGAACCGGATCCCCGGTTCACGCTGGCCAACGAACGCACCTTCCTGACCTGGCTGAGCACGTCGCTCGCGCTGACCGCGGGCGGCGTCGCCATGGCGGCCGTCTCGCCGGACGTCTTCGTGCCCTGGATGCGGACGACGCTCGCGGTCGTCCTGGTGTCCCTGTCGGCGCTGGCCGCGGCCATGGCCTACCCGCGCTGGCGCCGGGTCCAGCGCGCCCTGCGCACGGAGGAGCCCCTCCCCCCGCCCGCCCTCGCCGCCCTGTTCGGGTACGGCGTGGCGGCCGTGGCCGTGCTCGCTCTGGTCCTCATCCTGACGGCGCGGTGAGAGCCGGTGCCGGGGAGGCCGGGGAGGAAGGGGCCATGCGCCATCCGGGGCGGGGTGACGACCCGCGCCGCGGGGCGGGCGGTGACCGGATCGAGGAGCGGGCGGTGACCGAGCTCTGGGACGAGGGTCTGCAGAGTGAGCGGACCCGGCTGGCCTGGGTCCGCACCGCCACCATGCTCGCCGCCGGCGGTCTGGTGATGGGCGGGATGGCTCTGCGCGCCGGCGCGTCTCCGCTCGTGGCCGGGGCCTTCGCCCTGACGGCCCTGTGCGGGGCCGCGCTGCTGGCCCGCACCGGCGTGCGCTACCAGCGGGTCCAGGACGCCCTCCACGGGGGCCGTCCGCTCGACGAGCGCGCCGACGCCGTCCTGGCCTGGTCGGGCACCCTGGCCGCGGTCGCCGCCGCCGCCGTCTTCGTCCTGTCCCGGTAGGGACTTCCCGCTCGTCCCGGTGGGAGCGGGCCGGCGCCGGACCGCAGCCCGGGCTCCGCTCACCCGAGGGCGTCGAGCTTGCGCTCCAGCACCGTCCGCTCGCGCTCGTTGCCGCACAGCCGCACGGCCAGCTCCAGCTCGGCGCGTGCCTCGGCGGTTCGGCCCAGACGGACCAGCAGTTCCCCGCGCACACTCGGCAGCAGATGCGAGCCCGCCAGCGCCCCGGCGGCCGCCAACTCGTCCGTGATCGGCAGCGCCGCGGCCGCTCCCCGCGCCATGGAGACCGCCACCGCCCGGTTGAGCTCGACCACGGGTGAGGGCGCCAGCCGGCCGAGCGCCTCGTACAGCAGGACGATCCGCTCCCAGTCCGTCGCGCCGACCGATGGGGCGAGGGCATGGCATTCGGCGATCGCCGCCTGCAGGCCGTAGGCGCCCAGGCCCCGGCCCGCCCGCCCGGCACGGGCCAGGGCGGTCCGCCCCCGGCCGATCGCGGCGTGGTCCCAGCGGCGGCGGTCCTGGTGCTCCAGCAGCACCGGCGCGCCGTCCGGCCCGACGCGGGCGGGAAAGCGCGCCGCGGTCAACTCCAGCAGCGCCAGCAGGCCGTGCGCCTCGGGCTCATCCGGCATCAGCCGGGCCAGTACCCGCGCAAGGCGCAGGGCCTCGCTCGCCAGATCCAGCCGGATCAGATCCTCACCCGAGCCGGCCGAGGATCCCTCGGTGAAGATCAGATAGATCACGTTGAGGACCGAGCCGAGCCGCTCGGCCCGCTCTCGGGCCGGCGGCACGGCGAACGGCACCCGGGCAGCCCCGAGGGTCTTCTTGGCCCGGGTGATGCGGGCCTGCACGGTGGCTGTCGGCACCAGGAACACCCGCGCGATCTCGTCGCTGGTCAGACCGCCGACCACCCGCAGGGTGAGCGCCACCCGCCCCTCCCGGGGCAGCACGGGATGGCAGGAGACGAACATCAGCGCCAGAGTGTCGTCGTCGATCTGGTCCGGATCCCACAGCACGTCCTGGACCTCGCGGACCGGATCGGCCGGTGCGCCGCCCGCGGCGGCGCCGCCCTCGCTCAGGTCACGGGCGAGGGCGGCGTACCGGTCGTCGAGGGCGGAGCGCCGGCGGAAGGCGTCATCG
>NZ_CDRNDK010000056.1:0-23883 GCF_977012225.1 Planomonospora algeriensis
CAGCACCTACACCCTCACCCGTGGCCCAGAACCCTGATTAGCTGCGGAACCCAGGCGAGTGGGGCCTCCGGAACCACCGCGGGAGGCGAACCGCAGGAGAGGCGGGGGAGTTCTACGGGGTGTCGCCTCTGCCGAAGGCCTTCATCTCCCGGCCGTGGACGGCGAGAGCGTAGATGACGAGGACGTCGAAGGCGATGACGATCACCGACCAGAACGGGTAGGCGGGGAGCCAGGCGAAGTTGACGAGCGCCTGGAGGGAGGCGAGGAGGATCCCGACCACCCGCCCCCAGGTCCTGCCCGCCATGACGGCGGCGCCGGCGAGGACGATGACCACGCCCATGATCAGGTGGGTCCATCCCCAGGTCGTGTAGTTGACCGGGATCGCCAGCTTGTCCGAGGTGACGAGGTAGAAGTCCGTGTTGAAGATCCCGACCAGGCCCATCAGCGCCTGGGAGCAGCCCACGAGCATCATCCCGATGCCGGCGAACATCACCCAGCCGACCCAGCCGGTGGGTCGGGGCTCCTCTCGGGAGAGTGTCGTCTGCGCCCGGTCCGCCTGGCGCGACCGGGGCGCCGCCTCAGGGATGTGGTCCCGGGAGGCCTGCTGGTGGTCCCGGGAGACCTGCTGCGTGCGTCCGTAGCGGGGTTCTTCCATGGTGGCTCCCTCCGCGCGGTCCGGTGCTCCCGACGGCGCGCCTCTCCGGCGGCCGTCCGCGCGCTGTCCGGGGATTCGTCGGGCCGAGCGGCTCCGATGCACGCCCGTCACCGCTCCTGTCCCTCCCTCACGTACCCGAGACCCGCTGACCACCTCCCCATATGGCCTGTTAAAGATGCACAAAGTAGGTATGGCACCGGTTTGGTGATCGACTCCCGGAGGGATGTGCTCCCTCAACCGACGAGGCGTTTGCGCCAGTCGAGGGGGGTGACGGTGATGCTCTGCGAGGGATCGCCGTTCCACTCCACCGGAAGACCGGTCCTCTCGAGCGCGGCCACGACCTCCCGGCCGATGGACGCCGTGGTGTCCGATGAGCCGTCGAATCCGCCGTACAGGAGCGCCAGCCCGTGCCCCCTCGCGGCCGAGTCCGTGCACTGGCTGTGGAAGTAGACGTAGCCGCGGGCGTCCGGTGCACCCGCCGACCAGATCTCCGCCTGACCGCAGGAGCGGCAGCAGGCGAAGTGCTCCTTCGCGGTGATGCCCGAGGCCTCCAGGGCGGTGAAGGCCCGGCTGAGCCGTTCCGGGTCCGTCTCCCCCTGCCAGGAGGCCTGCTCCTCGACGCGCTCCAGCCACATCCGGTCCGCCAGCCGGCGCGCCTGTTCGGGGGAGACCGGGTGGCGGTCGTCTGAAACGAGGTATTCCTGCGCGAGCTCGGCCAGTTGCGCCCGCGTCGCGTAACCGCCCACGATCACTTCGCGGACGCGCGCGTCGAGCCGCTCGCGTTCGTCCTCGTCGAGTTCGAGCGGAGGCGGGGGCTCGGAGGGACCCAGGTCCAAAGAGGTCCAGTCCAGCCCGGAGTCCCAGTCGTCCTCCGGCCGCGCCCAGCGGGTCATGGCCGCGATCACCGGTCCGGGATCGTCGAGCACCGCCTGGAAGTGCCGGTCGGGAGCTCCGTCACGGTGTTCCAGCACATAGTCGCCGCCGTTCTCGTGCCATACCTGAACGAAGACCTCGGGCAGGTCGGGAATCCGCTGGACGACCAGGAACCTGTCGTTCCGGCCGCCCAGCCGGCCGATCAGCTCGGTGAGTCCTCCGGCGTCCACCCGGACATACCGGCGGCCGTCCTCGGTCCGTACGGTGATTGCGAACATGTCGGCCACCCTGGCACAGGGCGCGGTCGTCCGTCCTCGGTCCGCCCTATCGGGCACCCGCCGCCGCACCGTCGACCCGGCCTGCCGGTCAGCGTGGGCGGCTGAGGGCGGCCTCGGCCAGATCCGTCCATTCCCCGGCCGAGGAGTGGGGCACGACCACCCAGTCCTTAACCGTCCGGCCCTGCCCCGAGGGGTCGAACAGGGACGCCCCGGCCAGTCGGAGTGCGGCTGCGTGTTCGGGGGTGTCCCTGACCAGCCTGAACACCATCGCGCCGTCGCGCTGCAGGCTCGCGAACACCTTCCCGGCCTGATCTTTGAGCGCGGGCCTCCCCATCATCGTGGAGATCCGCACGCCCAGGTCGGCCAGCTCGGCGCCGACCTGCTTGAAATCCTCTTCCGGGCTCATCGTCAGTCGGTCCCCAACTCCATGGCCATGCCGTTCTCTTCCGCCGACGTGACACATGACGTCGCCGGGTCGCAGCGGACGCGGGTCGGGCGGGCGCGAGCCGTGATCATTCCACGTGGCGATCAATCTATATCACCCGTCATATCTGGACTGCGCCTGTTTGTCGTCGTCAGTCCGTGCCCGTCGCCCATCAGCCGGAGGGTGTGCTCCGGAACCGGTCGGTCCGGGCCGCCGCGGTCTCGGCGGGACCGGTGTCGCCTGTCCGGTCGGCGTCGCGCCCGCGGACGGGTGGACCCGGCGTTTCGCGGTGCCCGGCCGGCGGGCCGTTAGGCTGTGCCCGTGACATCCGGGGCGGAGCGGGGAACGGCGTTGCGTGCGGACGCCGCGCGCAACCGCGCACGGGTGCTGCAGGTCGCCCGTGAGCAGCTGGCCATGGGTGACGACTCGCTCATGCTGAACACCATCGCCCGGCTCGCGGGGGTGGGCGTCGGGACCGTGTACCGGCATTTCCCCAACCGGCACGCGCTGCTGGAAGCGCTGATGGCGGAACGTTTCCAGCAGCTCGTCGACGAGGCGCGGGCCGCGGCGGCCGGGGCCGAGGAGGACGCTCCCGCGAGTCTGCGCCGCCTGCTGCGGTTCACCCTCGGGCGCATGCTCGACGACGCCGGGTTCGCGTCGGTGCTCGAATCCGCCGGCGGCGCCGATGCGCAGACCTCGGCGCTGAGGGCCGATCTGGACGGCGCGCTGGCGGAGCTGCTCGACCGCGCCCGCCGTGCGGGTGCCATCCGGTACGACATCGGGGCGGACGACGTCCGCCGTCTGCTCTGCGGCATCGGGCACGCGGTCCGCTCCGGCGGTGACGCCGCCGTGCACGCCGAGACCTACCTCGACGTCCTGCTGGAGGGCTTGCGCCCCCCGCGCTGACGGCGGTTCGCCCCCATCGGGTCCGGACCCGGCGGTCCGGTCCCGCCTTCGGGCCTGGACTCGATGGTTCGCTCCCGCCGCGTCCGGACCCGGCGGTCCTGCCCCGTGTCCGGACGCGGCGATCCGGAATCCACAGACCCGGCGGTCCGGAATCCACAGCTCGGAGCCCACGGCCCGGGGGCCGTCGCCGTACGCCCGCCTCCATTAAACGGATAGTCATCCACTTGTGTTACGGTGTGGATCACGAAACGGATGGCTATCCGGTAATGGGCGACCGACGAGGGGTGGATCATGGGCGGACGGGCTGTGGTGACGGCGGGGACCGGGGGGATCGGGCTGGAGACCGCGATGGGGCTGGCGGCGCGCGGTCACGCGGTGACCGTGGTCGGCCGGAACGCCGAGCGGGGTGTTCGCGCGGTCGAGCGGATCGGCGCGGTGGCGACCGGGCCGCGGGCGAGGTTCGTCGCGGCCGACCTCGCCTCGCTCGACGCGGTCCGGGGGCTCGCCGCCCGGCTCGCCGGAGAGGGACCGCTGCACATCCTGGTCAACAACGTCGGGGCGATGTTCGCGGACCGGCAACGGACGGTGGACGGGATCGAGGCGTCGTTCGCCGTCAACCACCTCTCCCCGTACCTGCTGACCGAACTGCTGCTGGAACCGCTCCGGGCCGGAGGGCCGAGCCGGATCGTGAACGTCACCTCGGGCGCGGTCCGGACCGCCAAGCGTTCCTTCGACGCGGTCGAGCCGCCGGGCGGCTACTACGGCTTCCACTGGTACGGCCGGGCGAAGCTGGCCAACCTCGCCTACACGCTGGATCTGGCGGAGCGGCTGCGAGACACGGGCATCTCGGTCTTCGCCGCGGACCCCGGCGGTGCGGCGACCGAGATGACCGACGGCACCATGCGGTCACCCCGGATCGTCTCGCCGGGACTGCGGCTGCTCTGGCCGCTGGTCCGCCGTACCTTCGAGCGCGCCACGTCGGGTTCCGCGTCGGCGGCCGCGCGGTCGTCGATCCTCGCCGCGGCCGACGCCTCCCTGGACGGGCGGACCGGCCTGGTCATCGGACCCGATGCCCGCCCCGTCATGCCCTTCCGCCCCGCCACCGACCCCCGGACGGCCGAGGCCGTTCTCCGGCTCAGCCGGCGGTCGGCTCCGCTCGTCCCCGCCTGATCTCCGGAGGGCGGGAGGCGGCGCCTGCGGGCCGGTCCCTCCGGTGGGGACGCGGCCGGGTCCGTCGTGCATGCGGGGGTCCCGGGTCTCAGAACGTGATGACGACCTTCCCCGTGGCGCGTCCCTGCTCCTGGTAGGCGACGGCCGCCGGGATCTCCTCGAACGGGTAGCTCCGGTCGATGACCGGGGTGAGGCGCCCGTCCTCGATGAGCTCGGCCAGCATCGTCAGGTTCCGCTTGTTCTCCGTGCACCGGACCACGTCCGTCAGGACCGTCCGCTGGGACGTGAACGGCGAGGCCGCGAGCGCCGAGATGATGCGGCCCATGGGCTGCAGCCACCGGCCGCCCGGCCCGCCGACGATGACGAGGGCCCCCTTGGGGGCGAGCACCCGCCGGTACGCCGAGGCCGGGTGGCTTCCCACGCAGTCCAGCAGCAGGTCGTAGCGCCGCCCGCGCCGGGTGAAGTCCTCGGCGGTGTAGTCGACGACCTCGTCCGCGCCGAGCGACCGGACCAGTTCCACGTTCCGGGTGCCGCAGACGGCGGTGACCCGCGCGCCGAACGCCTTGGCGAGCTGTACGGCGAACGTGCCCACGCCTCCCGAGGCCCCGTTGACGAGGACGCTCTGCCCCGGCTGGACCCGTCCGTCGTCGCGCAGGCCCAGCAGGGCGGTGCCGGCCGCCAGCGGTACCGCCGCCGCCTGCTCGAACGACAGGTTCTTCGGTTTCGGCACCAGCTCTCCGGCGCGGACGCAGGCGTACTCGCCGAAGCCGCCCTGCTTGGGCATGCCGTACACCTCGTCGCCGGGGCGGAACTCCGTCACGTCCCGGCCGACCGCCTCGACCTGCCCGGCGATGTCGGCGCCCAGGATGCGGATCTTCGGCCCGAACAGGCCGGGGCCGCCGCCCATCAGGCGTGCGAGGTACGGCTCCCCTCTCATGAGGTGCCAGTCGTAGGGCTGGACGGAGGTGGCGCGCACCCGGACCAGCACCTCGTCGGCGGCGGGCACGGGCTTGTCGATCTCGGTGAGCTGCAGCGCGTCGGGTGAGCCGTACGAGCGCAGGACGAACGCCTTCATGGGATTCCCTCCTCCACGGCGGGCCCGGGTGCCGCCGGGGGCGGGCACGTCCCGAGCCGTGGAGGCCAGCGTAGAAATCCCGCGCAGGGGACTCATCAGCCGAAAGTACGCCTGATCGGCGGACGATCGGCCAGGTCGGAGCAGGCCGTTCCGGTGATGATCCGCCACCGCGCCGGCGGCCACGATCGGGTCATGACCGATGAGAGGCCGACAGGCCGGTTCGTGCCCGCCATGCTGATCCTGCTCAGCGCCGTGCCCGTGGTCGCGGGAGCCGTCCGCTTGACCGAGCTGACCGGCGGAGCGGAGATCACGCCGGAGAACGCGCGGTTCTTCGCGGTGCCCCTGCCCGTGGTGCTGCACATCGTCAGCGTCAGCGTCTACAGCGTTCTCGGGGCCTTCCAGTTCGCCCCCGGATTCCGCCGCCGGAGGCCCGGCTGGCACCGCGCCGCCGGGCGGGTCCTGGTCCCGGCCGGGCTCGTCGCGGCGCTCACGGGGCTGTGGATGACGGTCTTCTATCCCTATCCCGCCGGCGGCAGCGATCTCCTTTCCGGTATCCGGCTCGTGTTCGGCACGGCCATGGCCCTGGCCATCGTCCTCGGCTTCGCCGCGATCCGGCGGCGGGACGTCGTACGGCACCGCGCCTGGATGATCCGGGGTTACGCGATCGGCCTGGGCGCGGGCACGCAGGTGCTGACCCACCTGCCCTGGGTCCTGGTCTTCGGGGCGCCCGGCGAGGTCGCCACCGCGCTGCTCATGGCGGCCGGCTGGGTGATCAACCTCGCGGTGGCCGAGTGGGCCGTCCGCAGGCGGCCGGCGGCCCGGGCCGTGCGGCTCAGCGCCTGACACGGCCGAGGGGACCGTCCGGCGGCCGGTGACCCGGTCGGTCTGTCCGGCTCAGCGGCTCAGTGCCGGACGCGGCCGGTCTCGTAGGCCCAGATGGCGATCTCGACGCGGTTGCGGGCGCCGAGCTTGGCCATCAGGCTGGCGATGTGGGATTTGACGGTGCTGAGGGAGATGTAGAGCTCGTCGGCGATCTCATTGTTGGTCCGCCCGCGCGCCACGGCGGCGAGGATCTGCTCCTCGCGGCCGGTGAGCGCCTCGATGGGCTGCACCGGGGCCGATCCGGACCCGGTGCGGGCGAAGGTCCCGAGCAGGCGCGCGGTGACGCTCGGGGCGATGAGCGCCTCGCCGCCGGCGGCGGCGTGGACCGCCTGGGAGAGCAGGGCCGCGCCGGCGTTCTTGAGCAGGAAGCCCCGGGCACCGGCCCTCAGCGCCGCGTAGACGTACTCGTCGAGGTCGAACGTGGTGATGACGACGACGGCGAGGGGGTCGGCGACGTCGGGTCCGGCGAGGGCGCGGGTGGCGGCGATGCCGTCGAGGCCGGGCATGCGGATGTCGAACAGGCACACGTCGGGACGGAGCCGCCGCGCCAGTTCGACGGCGCGCCGCCCGTCGGCGGCCTCGCCGACGACCTCGATGTCCGGCTGGGCGTCGAGGATCATCGTGAGCCCGGTGCGGACGATCTCCTGGTCGTCGGCGACGACCACCCGGATGCTCACGTCGCCGCTCCGGTCCGGGGCAGCACGGCGCTCACGGTCCAGCCCCGCTCGGGGCCCGGCCCGGCCACGCAGGTGCCGCGGAGCAGGTGGGCGCGCTCGATCATGCCGATGATCCCGTATCCGGGTGACGAGGCCGGGCGGACGGAACCGCCGTCGCCGTCGTCGCTCACGCGCAGGCGCACCGAGGTGTCGTCGGCGGTGACGCGGACCTCGACGCGGGTGGCGTGGCGGGCGTGTCGTACGGCGTTGGTGATCGATTCCTGGGCGAGGCGGTAGAGGGCTGCCTCGACCGACGGGGGGGAGGTCGCCGAGGTCGCCGGAGATGTCCACGTCGACGGACGGGCCGGAGCGGTTGCGGCCCGCGAGCCGTTCGATGTCGGCGACGCGCCGGCCGGGTGCCAGGTCCATCGGCTCGTCCGGCCGGTCCCGGCGGAGGACGCGGACCAGGGCGTGCATCTCGTCGAGCGCGCGCGCCGCCTCCGCCTCGATCACGCGGAGCGCCTCGGTCGCGGCGTCGGGCCGCGTCTCGGCGACGGCGAGGCCCGCCTGGGCGCGCACCGCCATCGCCGAGACGTGGTGGGCGACGGTGTCGTGCAGGTCGCGGGCCAGCTGCTCGCGTTCGAGCAGCTTGATCTGGTCGAGCTCGCGCGCTCTCTCCCGGGCCCGGTACCGGAGCGCGCCGCCCAGGGCGACGGTCGCGGACAGGGCGGTGAACGCGCCGATCACGTCGGCGCCGGCGGTGCGGCCGGTGAGCGTGGAGAGGGCGGCCGAGACGACCATGATCGCGAGGCCGATCGCGGCCTCGCGTCCCGATCCCCACCGGAACAGCGCGTACGGCAGGATCAGCTGGTACGCCATCGTGTACATCTCCGAGGGGGCTCGCCCATCAGCAGCGGGGTCAGGCCCGTGACGGCGAAGCAGATCACGATCATGAGCAGCGGCCGGGTCCGGCGCCACAGCAGCGTGGGCGCCAGTCCGACGGCGATCGCCACCGAGACGACCCGCCACGGAAGGTCCGGCCGCAGGAAGCCTTCGAGCACGGCGGTCGGGACGAGCACCCCCACGAGCACCCAGTCGCGCCACACCCGCGGGGGAGAGCCGGGAGGACGGGGTTCGTCCCATAAGGAACGAAGAGTGGCGAACACCCCGTCATCGTACGAGAGCCCGTGCCGCTCCGGACCGGCCTGAAGGACGAGATGTGCGTTCCACCGGTACGGTCGCGCGTCCGCCGGACTCGGACATGGTCCTGCCATGGGGTTCCGCTGTGGTCCCGTTGGGAACGGTTTGACGAGGTGGACGGTCGAGGCGGGTCCGCTGCGGAGAGCGTGGCGATCGCGCTGGAGACACCGGTTCCACGGCCTTTGTGAATCGCCTGTGACGAGTCCGCCCGGGTGGCCGGGAATCAATGTAACGATATTTTCCGCGTATGGAGAAATGAGAATGGAGAACGGGTCACGGCCGGACGAGGAATGCGCCGGAGGGTGCGGAATGAATGCCCCAGTGGCTCTTCCGTCCGGAGAGCGGGCCGTCGGTGCGGGGAAGAACGGCCGTGTCGTGGAGCCGCTCGGCCCCACGACACGTGACCACCTGTCGAAGGGGTGATCTATCGGGTGATCTTCAGAACCTTCTTCAGGTAGCGCTTGTGGACGTAGCCCGTGGTGATCGTTTTATGTCCCTGAACCGCGCGCCAGTTCGTGGTGGCGAGCTTGCACTGGCCCAGGACGGCATAGCGCGGATCGATCCGGTCGACCACCTTGGAGCTCTTGCTCGGCTTCCGGTGGACGTTGAGGTAGGTGCCGCTGGGGACGTTGCGCACCTTGTAGGCGCATACCTTGTCGGCCTGTGCCGGGGTCGCGGCGGCGGTGCCGAGTGCCACGAAGCCGCCACTCGCGATGGCGGCCGCCGTGAACGTGCCGGCGAGTCGCTTGAATATCATTCGTCCCTCCTCGGTACGTTGACATTGCGACATGTCCCTTATGTCCGGATTCTCGGATCGAAAACGGTGTCATCATGCCATGCTTCATATATGGGGGTTTTCGAGCCTTTCTTTGAATCGGTGATGAACCGGGTTTCCTGCTGGGCTCTTCGGTGACGGACCGGGGTCCGGGACCGTACGCGGGTTCCCGATCCCGTCCGGGCAGGGGCCTGCGGAGTCCCGGCGCCGCGCGGGCACGGGTGCGGGTCCCCGAGGACCCGGCGTCCGCCGAGTCCCGGACCCGGCGCGCGCGGTTACGGGAGCGGAGACGGTACCTTTCAGCGGGGCGCGCGGCCGGTCGGCTGCGCGGGGCCGGTCGGGGGACGCCGCCCCTGTCCGGAGTGGTGCGCGACACGACAGGAGACCACGTACGTTGTCCTCTGAGATGCCCGGGATGTCTGCGACCTCCGAGGCGCGCGAACATCCGGAACACCCGGAACCCGCCGCGGGCGGAGACGGCTCCGCACTGCGAGCCGACTGCGGGAGCTGCTTCGGCCTGTGCTGCGTCGTGCCCGCCTTCGCCGCCTCGGCGGACTTCGCGATCGACAAGCCCGCCGGGCAGGCCTGCCCGAACCTGCGCCAGGACTTCCGCTGCGGCATCCACGACCGGTTGAGGCCCGAGGGTTTCACGGGCTGCACCGTCTACGACTGCTTCGGTGCGGGGCAGAAGGTCTCCCAGGTCACCTTCGGAGGGCGGGACTGGCGGCGGAATCCCGGGACCGCGAAGCAGATGTTCGAGGTCTTCCCCGTCATGCGGCACCTCCACGAACTGCTCCGGTACCTGGCCGAGGCGCTGACGCTGGAGCCGGCCCGTCCGCTCCACGCCGAGCTCCGTGCAGCGTTCGACGAGATCGAGAGCCTCACCCAGGGCGATCCGGCCTCCCTCCTGAAGCTGGACGCGGCGGCGCAGTGGCGGCAGGTCAACGCCCTGCTGCTGCGCGCGAGCGAACTCGCGCGGGCCGGGATCGGGGGCCGGAGGAAGGACCGGCGGGGCGCGGACCTCATCGGGGCGAAGCTGAAGGGCGCCGACCTGAGAGGCGCCGACCTGAGGGGGGCCTACCTGATCGGGGCGGACCTGCGGGGCGCCGACCTGCGGACGGCCGATCTCATCGGGGCGGACCTGCGGGGCGCCGACCTGCGGGGCGCCGACCTCACCGGGAGCGTCTTCCTCGTCCAGGCGCAGCTCGACGCGGCGAGGGGCGACGCCGCCACGAGGATCCCGCCGTCGCTCACCCGTCCCGCCCACTGGTGAGACGACGCCCGTCCGGGCGCTGAGAACCTCCCCGGCGGGGCCGGAGGTACGGCGGGCCGGCCGGTTCGGCCGGTTCAGCGGGTTCGGCCGGAGGTACGGCGAGGCCGGAAGGTGCGGCGGGTTCAGCCGGAGGTCGCGGTCACCCGGTCGTCCCAGGAGATCCGGTGGTCGTGCATCCAGCCCAGGCTGTTCCTCCTGTCCGCCTGCCGGAGGAACACGGGCAGGGCGAGGTCGCGGAAGAGGGCGCCGAAGGCGCCGGGAGCCTTGCCGCTCCCGTTGCGCCTGCCCTGCGCCACGACCCGCTCCACCCGCGCCCGCCGCAGCCGCTCGAAGGCCGTGAACGCGTCGCGGGTGCCGGGGACGTCGCGCAGGCACCTGGCCAGCACCACCGCGTCTTCGATCGCCATGGACGCGCCCTGGCCGGAGGAGGGCGAGGTGGCGTGCGCGGCGTCGCCGATGATGACCATGCGTCCGCCGGACCACTTGGGCACGGTCGGGAAGTCGTAGGTGTTCCAGCCGGGCAGGATGTGCTCGGTCGCGCCGATGATGTCGAGCATCGGCCCGGTGTCGTCCCGGAACAGCTCCACCAGCCGGGCGCGCCACTGCGCCGGGGTGATCGCGGCCAGCTCCTCCGGGGTCGGCTCCCGGCGGCTCGGCGGGTTGGCGAACCACCACACCTCGCCGTCGGGGTGGACCAGGTAGCCGAAGAAGCACCTCCGGCCGAAGACGAAGTGGTTCGTCCCGGGCCGGCCCGGCACCGTGACACCCCGTGCGAAACCGCCGGTGTTCAGCAGGCCGACGTGCCGGGCGCGCGGCGCTCCGGGGTCGATCAGCGTGCGGGTGCGCGAGCGCAGCCCGTCGGCGCCGACGAGCAGGTCGCCCTCGGCCGTGCTCCCGTCGGCGAAGACCGCGCGCACCCCGTCCGCGGTGGTCTCGGCGTCGGTGAGGCGCTTGCCGTAGTGGACGCGCACGCCGCGCCGTACGGCCTCGTCGCGCAGGGCCCGGTAGAGGTCGGTGCGCTTCAGCGTCCGTCCGGGCTGCCGGAGGGAGGCCAGGAGCCTGCCGCGTCCGTTGCGCATCTCCATCCGCGGCGTGTCCATGCCCAGGTCGCAGACGAGGTCGTGCAGATCGAGCAGGCGCAGGGTCTCCAGTCCGTTGGCCGCGAGGGTGAGGAAGGCCCCGACGCCGTCGGCGCCGCGGCCGTACGCCTCGTAGACGTCGCTGTCGATGCCGGCCCGCTGCAGGGCCATGGCCGTCACCGGGCCGGCGATCCCCCCGCCGATGATCATAGCTCTCTTAGTCATGAGATAACTATACATAAAATGACTAGTATTCGGCCGGTTCTACGATGGCGCCATGTCCTCACGACGGTCTCCTCTCGCGATGGCGTTGCTCTCCCTGATCGCCGAGGAGCCGATGCACGCCTATCGGATGCAGCAGCTGATCAAGGAGCGGCACAAGGACGACGTGGTCAACGTCGCGCAGCGCAACAGCGTCTACCAGACCATCGACCGGCTGCTCCGTGACGGACTGATCGCGGTCCGGGAGACCCTGCGCGAGGAGAACCGCCCGGAACGGACCGTCTACGAGCTCACCGGCGCGGGCCGGGAGACGCTGCGGCACTGGATGAGGACGATGCTCTCCGCTCCCGCCCGCGAGTTCCCCGAGTTCCCGGCGGCGCTCGCCTTCCTGCCGGTGCTCCGGCCCGACGAGGTCCGGGCGGCGCTGGAGGAGCGGGTGGCCTCGCTGGAGGGGCGGCTGTCGGCGCTGGACGCCGACCTGGCCGAAGGGGCGGAGTTCCTGCCCCGCCTCTTCCTCGTGGAGTCCGAGTATCGGCGGGTCGCGGTCGCGGCCGAGCTGGACTACGTCCGGGGCCTCGTCGCCGACCTCCGTGAGGGCCGGCTCGCCTGGGACTACGAGCTGTTGTAGGACCGGGTCCCCGGGTCCCGGGGTCCCCGGGGCGTCTCTCCGACCTCCGGATGATCCATCTGTTTCCGTCGATGTCCGGACTTGGTCACTCTTGGTGTTTGTGTGGTGACGACTGGCGACATAACTGCTCCTGTCGGTGACAGCGCTGCAGATGGGGACGCCGTGGGCGGGGAACAGGTACCGGAGAAGAACGTGCGGCTTCGCCCGCACCGCCCGCCGCGGAGGCGGCCCGACGCGTTGCCCGGCTGCCGGCGGCCCGAGGCGCCCCGCCGGGAGCGCGTTCGATGACGGTCGGCGGGCTGACGAGGACGGGGAGGCGGACCGCGGTCACCGCGGTGGCCGCTCTGCTCCTGGGGGCGGGGGCGCCGGTGGAGGCCGGAGCCGGGCTGGACGATCCACCCTGGCCGGGAATGCCCGGAGGCGGAGCGGGCGTGCTGCCCCTGCCGGAAGCGGCGGGGAGCGCGACGGGCACGCCGCCGGGGGTGGGGACGCCGCCCGGGGTGAAGATGCCGGGAGGGGTGGAGACGCCGGGAGGGGCGGTGGGCGTGCCGTCCGTGGTGGGGACACCGGGAGAGGTGGCGGGAACGCCGCTCGGAGCGGGGATGTTCGGTGACGTCATGGGTCAGGCGCCTGGGACGGGGACGCCCGGGAACGCGACGGGACAGGGGCCCGGGGCGGAGGCCACGGGGGGCGAGGGCGCTCCGGCCGCGGGGACCCGCTCCTTCCGGGACGAGTTCACCGGTCCCGCCGGGAGCGCGCCCTCGGCGTCGAAGTGGAAGCAGCTCACGGGATGCATGTGGGGACACGGGGCCGAGAAGCAGTGCTACACCGCCGGTGGCCGCAACGCGCGGCTGGACGGCGCCGGCCACCTCGTGATCAACGCCCGGCGCGAGAAGTACGTCGGCGCGGACGGGGTGTCGCGGAGGTACACCTCGGCGCGGCTCGTCTCCAGGGCCAGCCGGGCGGGCGGGACCCTGCGGGTCAGGGCGAAGCTGTCACGGCGGCAGGCCGGCGCGTGGCCGGCGATCTGGCTGCTCGGCACGCCGGAGGCGAAGACGCCGCACTACGGTGAGATCGACCTGATGGAGAACGGCCTCAACGGGGCCGCCTGGGATCCGGAGTACCACGTCCACACCTCCGGTGCCGGTTCCGGCGCCGGAGGGGCGTACGGCGTCGACGCCACCCGCTGGCACGTGTACGAGGTCAGATGGACCACGGGCCCGTCCGGCCGGGTGTGGTTCCGCATCGACGGCAGGCTCGTGCGGGTCCTGCCGTACCGCGTGCCGTCCGGCTCGCCCGCCGAGGTCATCCTGAACATCGCGGTCGGTTCGCAGGCGGGCCGTCCGGCGACGGACCTGGACAGCACCATGACCGTGGACTACGTGCGGATGGGCGGGTGACGGCCGGCCGGGCCGTGCGTCAGGGGATCACCAAGGCGGACCACGGGACGGTATGGACGAGGCCAGACATGCTCCAAGCCACGGTGCGGAATGTCCACGCCTCATGCGTCCGCGAGGCCGCCGTTCCTAGTTTTGGCGCATGCGCTCCGATCGTCTCGAACCCGTCTGGCGGTCCGCCCTGACCGTGGCGGGCCTCTTCGCGTCCGTCTTCACCGTCCTGTTCGTCTCACTGATCCCCGGCATGTCGGCGGACGCCTTCTACCTGGCGGCCGGAGCCGGGGTGACCGCCTGCGCGATCGGCCTGACCTGGTGCGTGCAGCGCGTCGTCGAGGACCGGTCCTGGACCGAGCTCGGGCTGGCCGTCTCCCGCCGGTCGATCGCCAAGGCGTCGCTCGGAGCGGTCGCGGGAGCCGCCGCGGTCTGCGCGGCGAACGCCGCCTGCGTCGCGCTCGGCGCCGCCGACTGGGACCCGGACGCCTCCCTGGCGAGCGTCCCGGCCTGGCTCACGGTCATCGTGCCGGCGGCCCTGCTGGTGCAGGCCGTACCGGAGGAGCTGTGGTTCCGGGGCTATCTGTTCCGGCACCTCAGCGAGTCGCTGCCGCCGTGGGTGACGATCGCGGTGACCTCCGTCCTCTTCGGCGCCCTGCACATCCTCTCCCAGAGCGGATCCGTCTCCCTCCAGGAGAAGCTGCTCTACGTGGTGCAGGCGACGGCGTTCGGGTTCATGCTCGTCGCCTGCCGGATCGCCACCGGGGAGCTCTGGCTCGCCGTCGGCTTCCACGCCGGGTACGACATGCTGAACGAGCGGCTGATCACCCCCGGTGAGGGGCTCTACGCCGTCAACCTGGTCTGCCTGGCCGCGGTCCTGACCGCCGCCGCCGTGCTCACCCTGCGCCGGCGGCACCGCCGTACGCCCTTGGCCTGGCGGGCGAGGCCCGCGGTCTCCGCGACCCTCGTCGCCCCGGCCGCCCCGGCGCCGGTCGAGGAGCGGCCGCTGGCCGGTTCCGCCGTGTGACCGGGCGGCCCGCGCGGTCTTCCGCCGTGTGATGGGCGACCCGCACGGCCTTCTTCGGCGCGTGGTTCACCTCGGTTCTCCGGGGCACGGAGGAGCTGGAGGGTTCTGCGGGAAGGAGAGCGCGATGCGGGGGCTCGTGTGGATGAAGGACGAGGGGGCCGAGTACGCCGAGGTGGACCTCTCGTCGGGGCTGACGGCGGTCGGAGTGGCGATCGGGACGGATCCCGTGCCCTACCGCCTGGAGTACTCCCTGCGCACCTCGGCGGAGTACGTGACCGAGCTGCTGACCGTGCGGGCGCATGGCGCCGGCTGGGCGCGCGCGCTGGATCTGCGGCGCGGCACCGACGGCATCTGGTCGTGCGAGACCAAGTGCGAGGGTGAGCTCGAAGGCCCGGAGCCCGGCGGGGACATGGCGGGCCTCAACGACGCGCTCGACTGCGACCTCGCCCTGTCCCCGCTGACCAACACGATGCCGGTGCTCCGCCACGGCCTGCTGCGGAGCCAGGGGCGGATGGGCTTCGTGATGGCCCTGGTCCAGGTGCCCCAGTTGCACGTGGTCCACCACCCGCAGAGCTACACGCACCTCGGCCCGGACTCCGTGCGCTACGAGAGCGAGGGCTTCAGCGCCGACCTCGTCTGCGACGACGACGGCATCGTCACCGACTACCCGGGCCTGGCGAGGCTGGCGGTCCGCTGACCCGTCCGCCGCCCGCCTCCGGGTACGGCGAGGCCGGCGGTCCGCCGACCCGTCCGCCGCCCGTCTCAGGGCGCGTCGATCACGCTCCCGCGCCGGGCGCCGCCGTCCGGTCCGTTCGCCGGCCGAGGTAGGTGAGCGGGCCCGCGTCGGTGACCGGGATCTCGTGGAAGCCGATCCGGTCGTAGAAGGCGCGGGCCGCGGTGTTGGCGGTGACCATGCCGAGGTGGACGTGCTCGACGCCCTTGCGGTGCAGCGCGTCGAGGAAGGCGTTCATGAGCGCGCGTCCGTGGCCCTTGCGCTGGTGGTCCGGGAGCAGGTCGATGTGGAGGTGCGCCGGGTAGCCGGCCAGTTCGGGCACGATCATGCGCTCCGGGCGGTACATGAGATCGATCATCACCTCGCTCGGCGTGGCCGCCGGCCCGTCCAAGGCGGGGAAGCGCTCTCTCATGCGGGGCAGCCAGGACTCCCGGTAGGCCTCGACGAAGGCGGGGGTGTCGGCGGTGCCCAGGACGTAGCCGACCGCGCGCTGCCCGTCGTCGAGGACGAAGGCCAGGTCCGGCTCCAGCTCGGCGTAAGGAGCTGCGAAGATGCTCGGCATCAGCTCAAGGTCGGGGTAGATGTGCCGGGAGTCGCCGCCCTCGTGGGCGGTGCGCACGCAGATGTCGTAGAGCGCGGCGCGGTCATCGGGACGGTACGGCCGGACAGTCGTCATGGCATCCATGATGGGGGCTGTGGGAGCGCTCTCACAAGATCTGAAAAGGGGTGGAGCTGATTTCGGCCCGGATTCCCCTGCTTTCTTTCCCGGCGTGACCGCGGATCCCTGGTACGGCGGGCTCCCGTGAGGATGCAGGACTCCCTCGGCGTCGCAGAGAATCCGCCGCGGCGCCGAGGGAGGAGAACCGGATGTCCGTCAGTCCTGTCCGGACAACTGGCCCGGTGCGTCAGCCGAGCCGGAGGAACCGGTGCCCGTGGAACCGGTGCCTGAGGAGCCGGTGCCCGTGGAACCGGTGCCTGAGGAGCCGGAGGCCGGGCGGACGTGGAAGGCCACGTGCTCGTAGCGCCAGCCGGCGGCCACGGCCGCGCCCCGCGCCGCGTCGCCGACCGCGTAGTAGTGCGAGGAGCCCTTGAGCAGCCGGTACACCCGGACCGTCCCCGGCCCGGCGGCCGGAGCCGCGTAGAAGGCGACGCCTTCGAGCACGTAACCGGACCGGGAGACCGCGTTGTCGCGCTCGGTCGTGCTGCGGACGAAGAGGCGGTCGCCCGTCGACGGCGGAGGAGACGGTAGACCGGCACGGCCCCTGAGGAGGGGCTCGCCGCGGCCAGGAACCCGACGCCGTGGAGCTCGTAGCCGTAGTCCCGCACCGCGCGGTCGGCCTCCGCGCCGTTCAGCGTCATCAGGGTGTGCCCCTTGACGGGGTGGCGCAGGTAGTGGACCGGCCTGGTGAGCCCCGAGGAGGCCGTGGGAGCCACAGTCGGAACCACCGTCGGAACGGCCGTCGGGGACGTCGTCGGCCGCGGGGAGGTGGCGGTGGCGCTCGGGGTGGGCTGAGGCGACGAGGTCGCGCACCGGTGGCCGTGGGCTTCGGCGTGGCCGTGGGCGTGGAGCCGGTCGTGGGAGCGGGGGGCAGCGGGACGTCGCCCCCCGTTCCGTCCGGCCACCGCAGGCGCCAGCGCGACCGGGACCCCGGCCCGCACCCCGATCGCGGCGGCCACGTCCGCCGGCAGCGGGCGTCCGCCGCTCTCGGCGGGGCTGTCGGCGAGGCTCTCCGCGGTGGTCTGGAGGCCGTTCTTCGCGGCGGAGGCGGCGGTCCCGCCGTCGAGGTAGCGGCCGTTGGCCTCCCGCCCCGTCTCCCGGAACTTGGCCAGGCTGGTGTAGGCGACGTCGCCGCCGGAGGCCTGGGCCCACTTCACCAGCACGCCGGAGCCGTCCGAGGCGGAGCGCAGGTAGCCGTTGTTGTCCATCTGACCGGTGCCGATCATCTTGCCGGCGCCCACCCGCTTGCCCGAGGACGCGCTGTTGGCGTCCACGGTGTCGATCAGCGGGGTCTTGGTGGAGCGGCCCGCGAAGATGTTGTTCATCAGGGTCACGTCGGCGGTGTCCCAGGTGATCCCCTTGGCGCGGGCCTCCTGACTGGGGCAGTTGTCCGCGTTGCACCGGTCGAGGTGGGGCCTCGGGTCCTCCGCCACGAGGATGGACTGGGCGTTGTCCGCGAGGGTGTTGTTGTAGACGCGGACGTGGTTGGAGCCGCTGATCTTGAGGCCGTACTGGCCGTTGCCGGTCAGCATGTTCGACGCGACCAGGCCCCGGGCGGAGACCTCGTAGTAGAGGCCGTGCTTGGTGTTCCCCTTGACCAGGTTGCGGACCATGGTCACGTCGTCGCAGGACAGGTCGCACCAGAAGCCGGTGCCCTGGTTGCCCTCGAAGACGTTGTCCTTGATGACGGCGTTCTCCAGGAAGGTGGCCTTCACGCCCGCGCCGGCCAGGCTGGCCGACGACTCCAGGCCGATCCGCTCCTGGTTGTTGCCGACGAACCTGTTCCCGCTCATGATCAGGTTCCTGGCCTTGTGGGAGAGCACCCCGTTGAAGCCGTTCCAGGTGACGTGGTTGCCGGTGAGGCGGAGACCGGACGCGTGGGCGGCGATGCCCGCGGCGGCGTTGTGCGTGACGGTGTTGCCGTCGAGCACGATCCCGGCGGCCTGGGCGATGATCACCGCGGGCTGCTTGCGGTAGTCCTGGCTGGTGGCGTACTGGGCGAAGCCCAGCCCGCGGAGCACGGAGTTCTCGGAGCCCCTGTGGAACTGCACCGCGTAGCGCAGATGGGAGACCTCGGTCCGGTGGACGCGGGGGTCGGTCCCGACGACGAGGGTGCCGCGCGTGCCGTCCCAGTGGAAGGTGCCGGCCCGTACCTGGGCCCGTGAGGCCACCTGCTGGAGCGGCCTGCCGTCGGCGAAGACCATCGCCGGGTCGCCGCCGAGCGGGTTGCCCTGGGTGATGTCCGGAGGGTTGACGCACGCCTTGCCGTCGGGGCCCGGACGGCAGATGTCGGGGTTCCAGCCGTCGAGCCGCCAGGCGGATCCGTCGGGGACGAACCGCGTCCCGGGGATCACCGTGCTGCCCTTGAACCAGACCTCTTCGCCGGGATACGGCTGGAGTGTGACCGGTTTGAAGATCCCGCCGAGGGACTCGCGGTACTCGCCGCCGCGCAGCACGATCGTCGTCATCGTGCCGCCCGTCGCCCGCCGTACGGCCGCGGCGGCAGTACGGAGCGGTCTCTGGACGGTGCCGGGGTTCGCGTCGTCTCCGGTGTTCGCCGACACGTACAGGGCGTTCGCCGGTGCCGGAGAGGAGGGGATCTCCGCCTGGAACGCGGCCGCCGCCGTGACGGGGCCCGCCGCGGTCGAGAGCAGCGCACCTGCGAATACGGCAAGCAGGCCCGTTGTCACTCTTCCATAACGAAGTGTCATGCAGACCTTCATACAGATATCTGTGCGGCTATGTACATCGAAACCACAAATAAGTTGGTTTGAAACACTGATCACTTCTGTTCTGTTAATGATCGGATGGCCGTCGGATGATCGACGTGAGGCTGCGGGGCTGGCACCCCGGTGACGTCCCCGCGGTGCTCGCGGCCTTCTCCTCTTCCGACATGATCCGGCAGGCGGCCAGGCCGATCGACACGCCTGAGGCCGCACTGGAGTGGATGGCCTTCTGGGGCTTCAGGGACGACGCGCACGCCTTCGCCGTCACGGTGAACGGCGAGGTCGTGGGGAACGTCGCGGTGAGTAACATCGACTCGCACGATACCGGGTGGGTCTCGTACTGGACATCGCCGCACGCGCGGGGCCGGGGCGTCGCGGCGGCCGCGGCGGCGGGGCTGGCCGAGTGGGCGTTCCGCGAGCGGGGGCTGTTCCGGCTCGAACTGGGGCACCGGGTGGACAACCTCGCCTCGTGCGCGGTGGCGGTCAGAGCGGGGTTCGCGGCGGAGGGGATCGAGCGGGCCAAGCTCAAGTACGGGGACGAGCGCCACGATGTGGAGCGGCACGCCCGTCTGGCCACGGACCGGGCCGTGGGGTGAGGGTCGCGGGTCGAGCCGTGGGCTGGGCCGTGGGGTGAGGGTCGCGGACCGAGTCGGGGATGAGAGCCGTGGACCGCGCCGAGGGGTGCGAGTCGCGGGACCGGCCGTCGCGGATCCGCGAGCGGGTCAGAGGGTCTTCAGCCCGGCCAGGACGTCGCGGAGGAGGTCCACCCGGGGCGCCGCCCCACCCGATGACGTCCGTACGGTCACCAGCCCGGCGTCGCGCAGGTCTCCCAGGAGGACGCCGACGACGCCGACGGCCAGGCCGGTTCCGGACGCCAGTTCGGCCACCGAGATCGGCCGCCGGCAGGCGGCCAGGACCCTGCGGTGCTCCGGCGAGAGGTCGGGGGCCGCGGATCCGACCGCCGAGACCGTGGCGATCAGGTCGAACCGGGCACCGGTCGGCCGGGTCCGCCCCCTGGTGACCGTGTAGGGGCGGATGATCGGTCCGGCGTCCTGGTCGAGCCAGCGCTCCGTCATTTCTCATCACCCTCCTGCTCGGCACGGCGCCATCCCTCGCGGAACGACGTCAGGACGCGGCTCGGCGCGGGAGGCGACTCGTCGCCGTCCGGCTGCCGTGACCGCTGCGGCGCGCGCCGGGTACGGCCTGCCGCGGAGGAGCCTGCCCGGGTGCGGTGCGCCGGACACGCTTGGGCAGGCCGCTTCCCGCGGTGGCGGTCCGCCCGGTCTGGACCGGTTCGGTCCGCTCGGTCTGTTCGGTCCGCCCGGCCTGGACCGGCTCGCTCCGGCCGGTCCGCTCGCCGACCGCCTGGACCGCCCGTACCGCCTGGACCGCCTGGACCGCTTGGACCGGCCGGTCGGCGGGCGGCTCCGGGGTCTCGGCGACCAGCTCGTCGGGGATGAGCACGATCGCGGTGGTGCCGCCGAACGGCGACGGGCGCAAAGAGACGCGGATGCCGTGGCGGGCGGCGAGCCTGCCGACGACGAACAGGCCGAGCCGGTCGCTGTCGGCCAGGTCGAACTCCGGCGGATGCGCCAGGCGCTCGTTGAACTGTGCCATCTCCTCCGGGCTCATCCCGAGGCCGCGGTCCTCGACCTCGATCGCGTAGCCCCGGGCGGCCGGCTCGCCCTGCACGAGCACCGGGGTGTTCGGAGGCGAGAAGATGGCGGCGTTCTCCACCAGCTCGGCGATCAGGTGGACGACGTCGGTGACGACCGTGCCGGCGAGCGCCGGGCCGTGCGGCACCTCGACCGTGACCCGGCGGTAGTCCTCGACCTCCTCGACGGCGGCGCGGACCACGTCGTAGATCGCGACCGGGGTCCGCCAGCCGCGGCCGGGCACCGAGCCGGACAGGATGATCAGTCCTTCGGAGTGCCGCCGCATGCGGGTGGTCAGGTGGTCCAGGGCGAACAGGTTCTCCAGGGTCTCCGGGTCGGTGGCCCGCCCCTCCATCGTCTCCAGCATGGCGAGCTGCCGGTGCAGGAGCGACTGGCTGCGCCTGGCCAGGTTGACGAAGACCTTGCCCACGCCCTTGCGCATCTCGGCCTGGCCGACGGCGGCCTCGACGGCCGTCCGCTGCACCGAGGAGAACGCCTCGCCGACGCTCACGATCTCGGTGGTGGTGCCGTGGTTCAGCGAGGGGGACTCGGAGACCGGGCAGACGTCCTCGCCCCTGCGCAGCCGCGCGACCACATCGGGCAGGCGCCGGTTCGCCAGGTCGAGGGCCGCCTGCTGGAGGCCGACGAGCTCGGAGCCGATCCGGCGGCCGAAGCGCACCGAGACGAAGATGGAGGCCGCGACCGCGACGAGGCCGAGCCCGCCGGCGACGCCGATCTGGATCAGGGTCCCGGCGGCCAGCGGCTGGGCGCGGTCGGCGATGCGCTGGCTGATGTCGCCGGCGAGCCGGTCGAGGGTGTCGGAGAGGGCGACGGCGGCCGTCGCCCAGGAGGCTTCGGGCCGGGCCGCGGTGGTGAAGGCGTCCTCGACGTGTTCGAAGGCGGCGTAGGCCGGCGAGGCCGTCAGGCGTGCGTAGGAGGCCTGGAACTCCTCGTCGAGCTGCTTGACGCCGATGGAGTAGAGCAGCCTGCGGCCGGTGGTCAGTTCGGCGAACCGCGCGCGCTCCTGCGCGTCGATGGCGCGGGCGGAGACGACCCCGGAGACGATCGCGGCCTGCCGGCTCAGCATCTCGCGGCTCCGCCCGACCACGGTGGCGGCCCGCACCTGGTCGATCAGGTCGATGTCGGCCGAGATCCGGAGCTTCTCGTAGACATCGAAGGCCCGCTGGACGACGTCGCTGTAGGCGTCGAGGGTCTGCAGCCGACCGGCGGAGCGGGTGTCCACCCCGCTGCGGGCCTCGGTGAGCCGGTCCGCCGCGGTCAGCAGCCGGACGATCCGCTCCCACAGAGGGTCGGGGATGTCCGCCCGGCCCTCCGCGGACACCCGGTCGAGCTCCTCACGCGCCGCGTTGGTCCTGGACCGCTGGGCGTCCAGCGCGGAACGTGAGGCCGCGGGGTCGCCCAGGAAGGTCAGGGACAGCAGCCGCTCGTGCTGGAGGGCGGTGGCGAAGGCGCGGGTAGGGATGGTCACGTGTTCGTGGACCGTGCGGACGACGAGAAGCTCCTGGCCGCTCCGCAGGGTGATCGCCGCCGCAAAACCCCAGATCGTCACGAGGGAGACGAGGGGGACCAGGAGCAGAGTGAAGATCTTGGTCTTGATCGAGTACGTGCGGCGGGTCACAATACCTCGCATTGTGGATATGCGCGGTTAACAGTGGCGAAACTGTAGCAACGCGGAGCACGCACGGCCAGGGACGCGCTATCCCCTTGCACGGGGACCGTGAGCGGAAAAGTTCTGTGTCCTTGAGGTAATGCGGAACCCCGGGCACTTCGGGCACGTCTTTCCTGAGGATTAGGGGAGGCACCCATGACGGGGATGTCGGAACTGACCGGAGCGCAGCTGTCCGGGGCGGCGCAGGCCGTGCTGGCCAGGGGTGACGAGCTCGAGCGGTCGGGAGCGGTGCAGCTGGTCAGGTTCGGCCCGCTGCGCGTGACCGCCGAGGTGGACGACTCCGCCGCGTGCGTGGACTTCCAGGTGGCCGACGGGGTCCTGCGGTGGTCCTGCACGTGCCGCGAGGGCCGGGAGGGCGCGTTCTGCGCCCACTGCGCGGCGACGGCTCAGTCGGTCAGGAGGAAGACGGAGAGGAAGGCCTTCTCCGGCGTGTCGTCGGTCACGGCCTCCGAGAGCGCGGTCCGGATCGCGTCGTAGGCGGGGCGGTCGGCGTCCCGCAGGACCGCGGTCTTCGCCCAGACGAGCGCGTGCTCGCCGGGCGGCAGCCAGGACAGGTCGGTCAGGCAGTCGTACAGCGCGTCGAGGTTGTTGCCGAAGGTGTCGGGGAACGACAGCGCCTCGGCGATGGCCGTCATGGCCTCGGCCGAGGTGGTGATCTCCGAGCCGTCCAGCCGGTGCGGCGTGGCGGTGCCGATCCTCTGCCGGAAGGCGGCCTCGGCGCCTTCCTCGAACGTTCCCCTGGACAACGAGGTCACCTCCGCGGGTGTCGATGACGAAGGACCGGTGACGAGGTCGCCGGCGGGAGCGTCGTGGTGCCGGTGCCCCGGAATCCCACGCGGGGAAGCTACCCGCTCGTACTCGGAGGAAACGGCAGGAGACCGGGCGCGTTCGGCCGGGTCTCGAATAGGCGGACCTAGATTGTCTGGTTGTCTTACAATCCTTCCATGAAACTCGCCGTTCTCGGCGCCGCCGTGCTCTGGGGCACCGCGGGGACCGCCGGACTGCTCGTCGCCGGGGTGGACCCGATCTCCGTGGCGGCCGCCCGCCTGGTGGTGGGCGGCCTGGTGCTGGCCGTCACCGCGACCGTCACCCGAGCCGTCACCGCGTCCGTCACCGCGTCCGTCACCGCGTCCGTCACCGCGTCCGTCACCCGGGTCGTCGCCGCGACCGGAGCCAGGACCGTCTCGCGCGGGGGTCTGCTCCTGGCCGCCGCGCTGGGGGTGGCCGCCTACCAGCTCTGCTACTTCGCCGCGATCAGCCGGACCGGTGTGGCCGTCGGCACCGTGGTGGCCATCGGCAGCGGACCGGTCTTCACCGGCCTGCTCTCCTGGGCGCTGGACAGGGTTCCCCCCACCCGGCGCTGGGCCGGGGCGACCGCGGCGGCGGTCGCGGGCTGCGCCGTACTCACCGGCGGGGGAGGCCAGGTCCGCGCGGACGGGGTCCTGCTCGCGCTCCTCGGCGGGCTGCTCTACGCGTTCTACGCGGTGGCCGCGGCCCGGGTGATCAGGTCCGGCGCCTCCTCGGACGCCGTCATGGGCGCGCTCTTCGGCGGGGCGGGCCTGGTCATGCTCCCGGTCCTGCTCTGGACGGGCGCCGGCTGGCTGGCCGAGCCGAGCGGCCTGCTCGCGGCGCTCTATCTCGGCTGCGCCACCACCGCCCTGGCCTACATCCTGTACGGCAGGGGCCTGCGCACCACCCCGGTGGCGACCGCGGCCACCCTGGCCCTCGCCGAGCCCGCCGTCGCAGCCCTGCTCGGCGTCGCGGTCCTCGGCGAGCGGCTCACCCCGGTCTCGGCCGCCGGGCTGCTGCTGCTCGGGACCGGCCTGGTCGCCGCCGCGCTCCCCGAACGC
>NZ_CDRNDK010000057.1:0-23317 GCF_977012225.1 Planomonospora algeriensis
GACGTCGTCGGCCACGCCGCCGAGCGGCTGGAGGCCCTGGCCGCCGCCGAGGTGGAGCCCGGCTCGCTCGCCTTCTCCGCTCTCGCCGAGCAGTACGTCGCGGCCCTGCTGGACGACGGGCGCGCGGTGGAGGCCGTGGCCCACGCGGAGGCGGCGGTGGAGCGGCTGGGCGGTGCCGGTCGCGAGGCGAGCTGGGAGCTGGGGGCGGCCTCCGTGCGGGCGCTGCTCGCCGCCGGCCGCCCGCAGGACGCGCTGAACGCCCTGGACGCCGCCGCCGGCTTCAAGCCCGACGACCCGGTCGCCAAGGCGTACCGCGAGGGCGTGCTGCGCGCGCTGGTGCTCGCCACCCTGGGGCAGGAGGCGGAGGCCGTGCAGGCCCTGCCCGATCTCGACGTGGTCGGCGACCACCCCGGGTCTGGGTCGAGTGGTCGCGGACCGTGCTCCTGCTGGCGGGCTCCGCGCAGATCACCAACACCTGGCAGCTCGGCCGGGTCCTCAAGCAGTGGATCGACTACTTCGCGGTGATGGGCGCCTACCGGGCCAGGGCCGAGCTGGCCCTGATCGCCGGCGACCTGGCCGTGGCCCGGCAGGGCGTCTGGCAGGCCCGGATGCTCGCCGACCTGGCCGAGTCCGCCGCCGCCGAGCTGAAGGACCCGTCGGCCGTCGCCGGCCGGATCGCCGCGCTGCGCGCCGCGGCCGACGCGGTGACCCCGCTTCCGCCCCCCCGGCCCGCAGGACGAGCTCGTCGGCTACTTCGACGCCGCCGACGGCTTCAACGCCGACCCCGAGCGCTGGGTGGGCTGGCTGGCCCCGCTCTCCGGCCGGGATCTGGAGGCCACCCGCCGGCACACCACCACCATCGGCTTCCTCGGCTACCCGCCAGGGGCGCCGACATCTACTGGGACATGCTGGTCGAGTCCGGCGACATCCAGACCGCCGACGAGCAGGACGTCTCCTTCATCACCGGCCTGCTGGTCGAGGCCCGCCAGGACGAGCGCCTGGAGCAGATGGCCGAGCGGCTCCCGGCCGCCCAGCGCCACCTGGCCCTGGCCCGGCTGCACCGCGCGCGGGAGCGCTGGGAGCAGGCGGCGACCGAGGGTGAGGCGGCCGTGGCGGCCGGCGCGGGCATCGAGGCGCGCCGGCTGTGGGCCTCCGCCGTGCAGCAGCTCGACGACAACGCCAAGGGCGCCCGGATCCTGCGGGAGATCCTCGACTCCGAGGAGATCGAGGCCGAGGACGTCTGGCGCATGATCACCATGGCGACCGCCGCCGAGGACTGGGAGACCGTCCGCGCCGGCGCCGCGAAGATCGGCATGCCGCTGAAGTCCGCCGAGGGGCCGATCGAGGAGGAGATGGGCCTGGTGCGGATCGTGCTGCCCGCCCCCGACGGCAGCCAGCGCGCGGTCGTCAGCGTGCGCACCGGACCGGCGACGGCCCGCCTGGCGATGCCGCAGCCCCCAGGGCTGGAGTACAACGCCGGCGATCTGGTCGTCTTCGACCCGGCGCTGCTGGAGCCCGTCCCGGAGAGCCCGGAGGAGCAGGAGAGCTTCATCCCGCCGTTCGCGGCGGTCGGCATGCTCCGCCCCGGCGGCTACACCAGCTGGTTCTTCGACGGCGCGGCCCCCACCGAGGCCGAGTGGACCGAGTTCAACGAGGTCATGGCCGAGCGCGGCTGGCCGATGTGGGTCTACAGCGACGAGAACTACACGGTGACCCACCCGAGCACGGGCGAGCCCCTGCCCGGTGTGTTCGGCTGGATCGCGATCCCGCCGGACGCCACCCCGGTCGAGCTGGACGCGGTGCTCGACGACGCCACCGAGCGCTGGACGCACCCGCTGGCCTGGCTGGACCTCGCCAAGGAGGTCGGCGTCGAGGTGGAGCGGCACGAGCGCATCACCCGGGAGTACGGCCTGTAGGGGTTCCGCGGGAGAAGACGGTGTGCCGCCCGCGAGGGGCTCCCTCGCGGGCGGTATGCTTCTCCAGCTCCAGAACATCATTCGGTGCGTGTCCCGCAGGAGGATCGAATGCTCGACCGGTTCCGGTTGGACGGCAAGGTGGCCGTCGTCACGGGGGCCTCCTCCGGACTGGGCGTCGCGTTCGCGCGCGGCCTGGCCGAGGCGGGCGCCGACATCGCGATCGGCGCGCGCCGCAAGGACCGCCTGGAGGAGACCCGGCGCCTGGTCGAGGAGACCGGCCGCCGGTGCGTGGCGGTCGCCACCGACGTGACCAGGCCCGAGGACTGCCAGGCCCTGGTCGAGGCGGCGGTCGCCGAGCTGGGCGCGGTGGACGTCCTGATCAACAACGCCGGCGTCGGTACGGCGGTGCCCGCGCTGAAGGAGACGCCCGAGCAGTTCCGCCAGGTGGTGGACATCAACCTGCACGGCACCTACTGGATGGCCCAGGCCTGCGCCCGGGTGATGCGGCCCGGGTCCTCGATCGTCAACATCGGCAGCATCCTCGGGGAGACCACGGCGGGCCTGCCGCAGGCCGCCTACAGCGCCTCCAAGGCCGCGGTCGTCGGGCTCACCCGGGACCTGGCCCAGCAGTGGACCTCGCGGCGCGGCATCCGCGTCAACTGCCTGGAGCCGGGGTTCTTCGCCTCGGAGATGACCGAGCAGTACGCCGAGGGCTACCTGGCCTGGCAGCTGGAGCACCGCGTCCTGATGAAGCGCGCGGGGGACCCCGCCGAGCTGGTGGCCGCGGCGGTCTTCCTGGCGAGCGACGCCGGGTCGTACGTCACCGGAGCGGTGATCCCCGTGGACGGAGGGATCCTCGCCACCTGAGCCGGGACACGGCTCGGAGGGGCGACCGGACCAGAGATCTTCCGGGCGGCGGACCGCCCCGGCTGGAGATCTCTTCCGATGGAACGCCCGCACTCTTAATCATCCGGTTGCGTGAACACCGCTCATCCGTCACGGACGCGTGCGAGAGTTCTCGTGACGAGACGGAGCGGATGGAGGACATCTTGCTGGAAGTCGACAGGCTCGGAGCCGTCATTCGGGACGAGCGCCCCTGGGGCGGGTTCGAGCGCTACACGCTCAACGAGCCGACCACGGTGAAGATCATCGATGTCGCGCCCGGCCAGCGGCTCAGCCTGCAGCGGCACGAGCACCGGGACGAGCTCTGGGTCGCCCTGGACCCGGGCGCGGTCTTCGAGATCGACGGGGAGCGGATCACGCCCTCGGTCGGCGACCGGGTGCTCATCCGGGCGGGCCAGACCCACCGCCTCAGCTCCTCGGGGCCGGCCATCCGGATCCTGGAGATCGCCTTCGGCCACTTCGACGAGGACGACATCGAGCGGCTCGAGGACTCCTACGGCCGCGCCTGAACGGACACGGCGGCGCCTGAACCGGCTCGCCGCCCGGAATGCGGCGCCTGAGTCGACTCGCCGCCCAGGCAGCGGCGCACGGCCCGGACCTCGGTTCCGGGCCGTGCGGTCATATGGGGAACCGTCCGGTCGTGTGCGGATCCGTCCAGCCGTTCGTGCGACCGTCCGATCGCGTGTGGAACCGTACACCGAGAGCGGGACGCGGCTTTTACGCTGCCATTGAGTAGATTTGCCACTTCGGGGTAGCCGTACCCCGTGAGAGGTGGCGACAGGATGCGGGCAGGGCTGGGCCGGAGCACCGGGGCCATGGCGGTCGCGGCGGTCACGTTGACGCTGGCGGGCTGCGGCCCCTCCGGGGACACCCTCGGCGACCCGTCCCCGGCCGGAGGCGGGAAGCCCGCCTCCGAGGCCCTGGCGGATCTGAAGAAGCTCCCGGTCAAGGTCGCGCCCCGATGACCGGCTTCGACCGGGACGAGTTCGGGCCCGCGTGGGCGGACGTCGACCACAACGGGTGCGACACCCGCAACGACATCCTCAAGCGCGACCTCGAAGGGGAGACCTTCAAGAAGGGCACCCATGACTGCATCGTGCTCACCGGGACCCTCCGCGACCCCTACAGCGGCAAGACCATCGAGTTCGAGCGCGGGCAGAAGACCAGCATGGCGGTGCAGATCGACCACGTGGTCGCGCTCGCCGACGCCTGGCAGAAGGGCGCCCGGCAGCTGAGCGAGGAAGAGCGCAGGCAGCTGGCCAACGACCCGCTGAACCTGCTGGCGGTGGACGGCCCGCTGAACGGTCAGAAGAGCGCGGCGGACGCGGCGACCTGGCTGCCGCCGCGCCGCGCCTACCGGTGCCCCTACGTCACCCGCCAGATCCAGGTGAAGGTCAAGTACGAGCTCTGGGTGACCCCCGCGGAGAAGGACGCGATGGAGCGGGTGCTGAAGTCCTGCTGACCTCCCGCACCCGCCGGCCCGTCGTCAGTCGTCCGCTTCCCGCTTGAACTTGATGATCTTCCCGGTCCGCTGGGAGACGTAGACGTCGTACTCCCAGCGGCCCTTCTCCAGTTCCACCTTGCAGACGCGGTGGCCGTGCTCCCACTCCCGCTCCACCTCGCTGACGCGGGCGCCGGGGACGCGCTTCTTCGCGATCATGACGGCCTTGGCGCACGAGACGGGCGCGGCGGGGCGCGGCGGCCGCGCCCGAGCCCCGCAGGTGCCGATCTCCTCGGTGACGACCGTCTGCCCCGCTCCGGCGGACACCCGGGTCGGCGTCGTCACGCCGCCGGACGGCGACGGCGAGGGCCCGGGGACGGTCACGATCACCGCCGAGGGGACCGGAGGCGGGGACGCCGGGGACGCCGGGGACGCCGGGGACGCCGGGGACAAGGTCCTGGACACCCTGAGTACGGTGGGGAGGCTCTGGCAGCAGGAGGTCCCCGCCGGGAGCGGTCCCGTCACGGTCACCGCCACCGGGAGCAGCGGGGCGGGCCTGGAGTCGGCGCAGACGCGCCGGGAGACCTCCGGCGGGCAGCGGGGCCTGGCCGGGGTCCGGTGCGTGGAGCCGGTCGCGAGCACCTGGCTGGTGGGCCCGGGCCCGGCCGCGGCCGACGTCAGACTGTACCTGTCCAATCCCGACCTCGCCCGGGCCGTCGTGGAGGTCCTGGTCTACTCCGGTGAGGGCCCGGTGGCGGGCGGTGCGGAGGGCACGATCATCCTTGCGCCGGGCGAGAGCCGTACGGTCGACCTGAAGGAGCTGGCCCCGTCGCCGCTCGTCATGGCGGTCGAGGTGCGCACCGCCGCCGGGCGGGTCACCGCCGCCGCCCGCGCGATCATGAACGGCGGGCGGGGCGTCGACTGGCTGCCCGCGGCGGCGGCCCCGGCCACCCGGGTCGTGGTCCCGGGCGTCCCCGGCGGCGGCGGGAGGCGCGAGCTGCTGGTGGCCTCCCCGGCCGAGGTCGACACGCTGGTCGAGGTCAAGGCGCTGACCCCTGACGGCACCTACGCGCTCAAGGGCCGCGAGCTGGTCGACGTGCCCGCCGGGTCCGTCGTCTCCGTCGACCTGTCCACCGGGATCGGGGGGCAACCGGCCGCGCTCGTGCTCACCTCCGAGACGCCGATCGTGGCCGGGCTGGCCGTCACCGGGACGGGCAAGAAGCCCGACGTCGCCTTCACGGCCGGGGCGGCCCCGATCGACCTGGGCAGCGTGGTGGCCGACAACCGCACGGACGGGAAGCGGGGCTCCCGGCTGCTGCTGGCCGCGCCGGAGGCGGAGGGCAAGGTGAGCGTCCAGGTGCTGCCGCGTTCGGACGACGCTCCCGAGGCGTTCGAGCTGGGCATCGCCGCCTCCCGCGTCAAGGAGGTCAAGCTGCCCGAGATGGACGGCTCCTTCGCGGTGGTGGTGCTCCCGCTTCCCGGCTCGGGTCCGGTGTACGGCGCCCGGGTGATGGACGAGCGGATCAAGGACGGGCTCGCGCTGACCGTCCAGCCGCTGGCCGCCGCCCGCATGTGGGCGCTGGTCCCGCCGGTCACCGAGTCGGTCGCCACCGTCCTGCCCTGAGCAGCCGTCCTGCTCTGAGCAGCCGTCCTGCTCTGAGCAGCCGTCCTGCTCTGAGCAGCCGTCCTGCTCTGAGCAGCCGTCCGGGGAGGGCTCAGCCGCGCTCGTCGTAGCCCGGGTCGACGGACTCGGGGGAGAGCCCGAGGAGCCCGGCGACCTGCTCCACCACGGTGTCGTGGACCATCGCACCGAGCTGGTCGCGGTCCTGGGCCCTGGCCTCCAGGGGCCGCCGGTAGACGATCACCACGGCGGGGCGGTCCGCCACGGCGGGCTCGGCCCGGCCGAACGGGATGGGCTCGCCGGTGAGCAGTCCGGGGCCGTCGCCCAGGTCGTCGGCGGGCGGAACCTCCTCGACGGCGAACTCCATGACGGCCAGTTGCTTGCCCCACCGGGGCTTGAGCCGGTCCACGGCGTCCAGGACGAGGTCGTCGAAGCGCTCGCTGCGGGACTTGGCGATCGGCACGTGCGAGGGCGCCAGCGGGCCTCGCATGCCACGGCCGTGCCGGTCGCGCCTGCGCGGCGGGCGGGGTCTTCCAGGTGCCGGACTCACCTGTAAAGCTTAGACGCGCCGGGGAAGGGCTCGCGAGGGGTGGAAGCGACCGGATGCGCCTTCGGGGCGGGAGCGGCCCGGGATGCGCGGGCGTCCGGGGAGGCGATCGGACGCGTCCCGCAGGGCGGGAGCGGCCCGGGACGCGTGCGTGTCCGGGGAGGCGGCCGGAGGCGTCCCGCGGGGCGGGGAGTGCCCCGGGACGCGCGCCCGGGGAGGCGGCCGGGACGGCCGGTTCCGGAGACCACGGGGGCTGTGAGGTGTGGGAGCCGTACACCTGGGCAAAAGCCGCGACACGTGTCCGAATTGTGGCGACACGCTCGTTAAGAGCCTCCAGATAGTGGCGCCCCGGACGCTTACCGGATACGGTCCCACCGTGAGCCCCGTCCGCCGCTGTTCCCGCACCGCGTGCAGTCAGCCTGCCGTTTTCACGCTCACGTACGTCTACGCCGATTCGACCGCAGTCCTCGGGCCCTTGGCTACGTACGCCGAGCCGCACTGTTACGACCTGTGCGCCGAGCACGCCGAGCGCCTGACCGCGCCACGCGGCTGGGAGGTCGTCCGCCTTCCCACCGACGGGGCCCCGCCCAGTACGGACGACCTGGAGGCCCTCGCCAACGCCGTGCGCGAGGCGGCTCGCCCGGCGCCGGGGAGCGGCACCGAACCGGTGGGCCAGGGTGTCGAGGTCGGGCGGCGCGGGCATCTGAGGGTGCTCCGTTCGGCGCAGCCCCAGCGCGATCGCTGACCCGGACGCCGGGCACCCCCTAGGCTGGGGACCAGCAGACATCACAAGGGGGGCGGAGCTGGAGTGGGTGATCTCGCCAGGATCTTCAAGGCGTACGACGTTCGCGGCGTCGTGCCGGACGAGTTCGACGAGGAGACCGCGGAGGCGGTCGGCGCGGCCTTCGTGGAGGTGACCGGGGCCGACCGGCTGGTGGTCGCCCACGACATGCGCGCCTCGTCCGAGCCGCTGGCCGCGGCCTTCGCCCGGGGAGCGGTCTCGCGGGGCGCCGACGTGGTCCACGCGGGCCTCGGCTCCACCGACCTGCTCTACTACGCGAGCGGTCACCTGGAGCTGCCCGGTGTCATGTTCACCGCCAGCCACAACCCGGCCCGCTACAACGGCATGAAGATGTGCCGCGCGGGCGCGGTGCCGATCGGCCGCGACACCGGCCTGACCGAGATCCGCGACCGGGCCGCGAAGATCCTGGCGGCCGGCGGCCCCGGCGGCGGCGGCTCCGGGAGGGTGACCCGGACCGACCTGCTGGCGGGCTACGCCGACCACCTGCTGACGCTGGTCGGCCTGTCCGGCGTCCGCCCGCTGAAGGTGGTCGTCGACGCGGGCAACGGCATGGCCGGGCACACGGTCCCCGAAGTGCTGGGCCGCCGGGCGGGGGCGCCGATCGAGCTGGTCCCGCTCTACTTCGAGCTGGACGGCTCCTTCCCCAACCACGAGGCCAATCCGATCGAGCCGGAGAACCTGCGCGACCTGCAGAAGACCGTGCTGGAGACCGGCGCGGACATCGGCCTGGCCTTCGACGGCGACGCCGACCGCTGCTGGGTGGTCGACGAGCGCGGCGCGTCGGTCTCGCCGTCCACGGTCACCGCGCTGGTCGCCGCGCGCGAGCTGGCCGAGCACCCCGGCTCGGTGGTCATCCACAACCTGATCACCTCGCGGGGCGTGCCCGAGATCGTCGCCGAGCACGGAGGCGAGCCGGTCCGCACCCGGGTGGGCCACTCCTTCATCAAGGCCGAGATGGCCAGGACCGGCGCGGTCTTCGGCGGGGAGCACTCCGCCCACTACTACTTCCGGGACTTCTGGTTCGCCGATTCCGGCATGCTGGCCGCGCTGCACGTGCTGGCCGCGCTGGGCGAGCAGGACCGGCCCCTGTCGGAGGTCCTGGCGGCCTACTCCCGCTACGCCGCCTCCGGGGAGATCAACAGCACCGTCGCCGACCAGGCCGCCGCGACCGACCGCGTCCGTGCGGCCTTCACCGGCCGCGACGGTGTCACCTTCGACGAGCTGGACGGCCTGACCGTGTCCGGCCCCGGATGGTGGTTCAATCTTCGTCCGTCCAACACCGAGCCGCTGCTCCGGCTGAACGCCGAGGCGGCCGACGAGATTCAGATGGCAGCGATCAGGGACGAGGTCCTGGCTGTCGTGAGGAGCTGAACGCGTGAAGATCGACGACTGGCTGCTGGAGATCCTGGCCTGTCCGAACTGCAAGTCCCCCCTGCGCGCCGAGCCGGAGGCGGACGAGCTGTCCTGCACCTCCGCGCAGTGCGGGCTGGTCTACCCGGTCCGCGACGACATCCCCGTGCTGCTGGTGGACGAGGCGCGCAAGTCGTGAGCTGGGAGGCCGGCCGTCTCGACGACCCCCGGTGGCTGGAGGAGGGCGACCCCTCCGGCATGCTGCGGGCGGTGGCCTCCTCCGCGGCCCAGATGCGGACCTCGTATCGGGCGGCCCGCGAGGCGGGCGTGTCGTCGCTGGCCCGCGACGGCCGTCCCCGGGCCGTCGTGGTCGCCGGGATGGGCGGCTCGGGCATCGCGGGCGACGTCCTGGCCGCGGTGTGCGGGCACGGCGCGCCGCTGCCGATCGTGACCGTGCGCTCCTACCGGCTGCCCGGCTGGGTCGGGGCGACCGACCTGGTCATCGCGGTGTCGTGCTCGGGATCCAGCGAGGAGACGCTCGCGGCGGCGACCGAGGCCGTGCGCCGCGGGTGCCGCCTGCTCGCGGTGGGCGGCCCCGGCTCCGCGCTGGAGGCGATCGCCCGGCAGGCGGGGGCGCCGTTCGTGCCCGTCGCCTCCACCGGGCAGCCGCGCGCCGGACTCTGGGCGCTCTCGGTCCCGCTGCTCGCCGCCGCCGCCGAACTGGGCCTGGCCCGGGTGGACGAGGAGACGGTCGAGACGGTGGCGGGGCGGCTGGAGGAGATCGCGAACCGCTGCCGCCCGGCGAGCGAGTCGTTCATCAACCCGGGCAAGTCGCTGGCGATGGAGCTGGCCGAGACGGTCCCGATGATCTGGGGCTCGTCGCCGCTGGCCGCGGTCGCGGCCCACCGGTGGGCCTGCCAGCTCAACGAGAACGGCAAGTACCCGGCGATCTGGGGCGAGATCCCGGAGACCGGCCACAACCAGGTGGTGGTCTTCGACGGGCCGCTGGCCGAGCGGGACATCTTCGCCGACGAGGCCGGGCGGTCGCTCCGGCTGTTCGTGCTGCGCGACACGGAGGAGCACCCGCAGGTGGCCAAGCGGCGCGAGGCGTCCGTACGGCTGGCGCACGACCGGAACGTGCCGGTCACCGAGATCGCCGCGGAGGGGACGCATCCGCTGGAGCGGCTGGCCTCCCTGATCGGGCTGGGGGACTACGCGAGCACCTACCTCGCCCTGGGGTACGGCATCGACCCGACCCCGGTGTCGGCGATAACGGAACTCAAGATGAGAATTTCCCCATAGGATCGTGTCCCGGTTTTTCTTGATATATGAGTGGAGGCTGCCGTGAGCGCGGGCGGCGGTACAAAGGCGATCATCGCGGCGTTGGCCGCCAACCTCTCGATCGCGGTGGCGAAGTTCGTCGCGTTCGTCTTCACCGGTTCGTCGGCCATGCTCGCGGAGGGCATCCACTCCGTGGCCGACTCGGGCAACCAGGCCCTGCTGCTGCTCGGCGGCAAGCGGGCGGCGCGGGCGCGCACTCCGGAGCACCCCTTCGGCTACGGGCGGGAGCGCTACTTCTACGCCTTCGTGGTGGCGGTCGTGCTGTTCACCATCGGCGCGCTCTTCTCGCTCTACGAGGGCTGGCACAAGCTCTCCCACCCCGAGGAACTGCGGACCCCGCAGTGGGCCTTCGGCGTGCTGATCTTCGCGATCATCGCCGAGGCGTTCTCCTTCCGCACCGCGATCAAGGAGTCGAACGCGGTCCGCGGCGACCAGTCCTGGGTGGCGTTCATCCGCCGCTCGAAGTCCCCCGAGCTGCCGGTCATCGTCCTGGAGGACCTCGGCGCGCTGCTCGGCCTGATCTTCGCGCTCTTCGGCGTGACGATGGCCGTGGTCACCGGTGACCCGATCTGGGACGCCATCGGCACCCTGATGATCGGTGTCCTGCTCGCGGTCATCGCGGTCATCCTGGCGGTGGAGACCAAGTCGCTGCTGATCGGCGAGGGCGCCGGCCCCGAGGTCGAGAACCGGATCAGCGCGGCGCTGGAGAGCACCCCCGAGGTGAGCCGGGTCATCCACATGCGCACCCTGCACCTGGGCCCGGAGGAGATCCTGGTCGCGGCCAAGATCGCGGTGGAGAACGACGACACGGCGCCGGAGATCGCCAAGGGCATCGACGAGGCCGAGAAGCGGGTGCGCGCCGCCGTCCCGGAGGCCCGCGTCATCTACCTGGAGCCCGACCTCTACCGGGCGGATGCCGCCGCAGGCCCCTCCGCCTGACCTGCCTTCCCGCCCGGAGCCGTCCGGGCCCGCGAACGCCGTACCGCCCGCCGCCGGACTCTCCGCGGCGGGCGGTACGGCGTTCGCCGTTCCCGGTCCTGTGCGCGGCCCCCGGGAGGGGAGCCAGGCTCCGTGTGCGGCCCCGGGAGCGGGTGCCCGGCCCCCTGCGCGGCCCCGGGAGCGGGCGCTCGGGGTCTACGGGCGGCCCTGGAGCAGGCGCAGGGCCTTCTCCTTCTCGAAGTCCAGGGCCCGGCGGGGGGCCTGCAGCCGGCCGATGCGCAGTCCCAGGTCCCGTACGGCCTGCGCCACCGCGGGCTCGCTCAGCACCCGCAGGGCGAAGGCCAGCTCGCTCGGGGAGATGTCGAACCGCTTCTCCAGCTCCACGCCCTGCGCGACGGCCGCGAGCTCCTCGGGGCCGAAGCGCCGGTGCGCGCCCCGGCTCCTGACCGGGGGGAGCAGGCCCAGCGCCTCGCGGTAGCGGAGCATCCGGGGGGACATGCCCAGCCGCTTGGCGGCCTCCGTGATTCGCATTCTGACAATCTTATGTCAGTTTCCCGGCTTCGAGTGTGCGTCCAGTGACCGCGCGCGTCTAAACTCGCACTCGTCGACTATCCGGTAGAGGGGTAACAGCACATGGACTTCAAGGTCGCCGACCTTTCCCTGGCCGCCTTCGGGCGCAGGGAGATCCGGCTCGCCGAGCACGAGATGCCCGGTCTGATGGCCATCCGCAAGGAGTACGCCGCCGCGCAGCCGCTGGCCGGCGCGAAGATCATGGGCTCGCTGCACATGACCATCCAGACCGCCGTGCTCATCGAGACGCTGGTCGCGCTCGGGGCCGAGGTCCGCTGGGTCAGCTGCAACATCTTCTCCACCCAGGACCACGCCGCGGCGGCCGTCGTCGTGGGTCCGGAGGGCACCGTCGAGGAGCCCAAGGGCGTGCCGGTCTTCGCCTGGAAGGGCGAGACCCTGGAGGAGTACTGGTGGTGCACCGAGCAGGCCCTGCTGTGGCCCGGCGGTGACGGTCCCAACATGATCCTCGACGACGGCGGCGACGCCACGCTGCTCGTCCACAAGGGCGCCGAGTACGAGAAGGCCGGGGCCGTCCCCAGCGCCGCCGAGGACGACCCGGAGGAGTGGAAGGTCATCCTCGACCTGCTCCGCCGTACCGTCTCCGACGACAAGAAGTGGACGCAGATCGCCTCGCGCATCAAGGGCGTCACCGAGGAGACCACCACCGGTGTCCACCGCCTCTACGAGATGTTCAAGGCCGGCACGCTGCTCTTCCCGGCGATCAACGTCAACGACTCGGTGACCAAGTCGAAGTTCGACAACAAGTACGGCTGCCGCCACTCGGTCATCGACGGCCTCAACCGCGCCACCGACGTGCTGATCGGCGGCAAGGTCGCGGTCGTGTGCGGCTACGGCGACGTCGGCAAGGGCTGCGCCGACGCGCTGCGCGGCCAGGGCGCCCGCGTGATCGTCACCGAGATCGACCCGATCTGCGCGCTCCAGGCGGCCATGGACGGCTTCCAGGTCACCACGCTGGAGGACGTCGTCGAGATCGCCGACATCTTCGTCACCACGACCGGCAACTTCGACATCATCACCGCCGACCACATGTCGCGGATGAAGCACAACGCCATCGTGTCCAACATCGGCCACTTCGACAACGAGATCGACATGGCCGGTCTGGCGAAGATCGAGGGCATCGTGAAGGAGGAGGTCAAGCCGCAGGTCCACACCTGGACCTTCCCGGACGGCCACTCGATCATCGTGCTCGCCGAGGGCCGGCTGATGAACCTGGGCTGCGCCACCGGCCACCCCTCGTTCGTCATGTCCAACTCGTTCACCAACCAGGTGATCGCGCAGATCGAGCTCTTCACCAAGACCGAGGAGTACCCGGTCGGCGTCTACGTGCTGCCCAAGCACCTCGACGAGAAGGTCGCCCGCCTCCACCTCGACGCCCTGGGCGTGAAGCTCACCGAGCTGACCAAGGCCCAGGCCGACTACATCGGTGTGCCGGTGGAGGGCCCCTACAAGCCCGACCACTACCGCTACTGACGAACCCCGGACCGGCCCGCGCGCGGGCCCCAGGACCGAGGACAGCTCCACCCGGGGCCCCGCAGACCTGCGGGGGCCCTCGGGCGATCAGGGGAGAAGACGTGGACAGGGCGCTGGCGGAGGCCGGGGAGCGGCGGATCGGCTGGGCGGCGCGGGCGATGCCGGTGCTCACGGCGCTCGGCGAGAGGTTCGCCGCCGAGCGCCCGCTGGAGGGCTGGCGGATCGCCGCGTGCCTGCACGTCACCGCCGAGACCGCGGTGCTCATGGGCGCGCTGCGGGCGGGCGGTGCCGAGGTCGCGCTGGCCGCCTCCAACCCGCTCTCCACCCAGGACGACGTCGCGCAGGCGCTCGGCGACTACGGGATCGCGGTCCACGCCCGGGCCGGGGTCGACCGGGACGCCTACTACCGGCACATCCACCAGGCACTCGACATCGCCCCCGATCTCGTCCTCGACGACGGCTGCGACCTGGTGAACATCCTGCACACCGAGCGGACCGAACTGCTCGGCGGGATCCGCGGCGGCTGCGAGGAGACCACGACCGGCATCATCCGCCTGCGGCAGATGGCCGCGGAGCAGGCCCTGCGCTTCCCCGTGGTCGCGGTCAACGACACCCGGACCAAGCGGATGTTCGACAACCGGTACGGCACCGGCCAGTCCACGATGGACGGCATCATGCGGGCCACCAACACGCTGCTGGCGGGCAAGACCGTGGTGGTCGCCGGGTTCGGCTACTGCGGCCGGGGCGTGGCCGAGCGGGCCCGGGGCCTGGGCGCCCGGGTGGTGGTCACCGAGATCGACCCGGTCAAGGCGCTGGACGCCTCGCTGCAGGGCTACGACGTGCGGCCGATGGCCGCCGCGGCGCGGGACGGGGACGTGTTCGTCACGGTCACCGGGAACCGCGACGTGATCAGGGGCGAGCACCTGGCCGTGATGAAGGACGGCGCGATCCTGGCCAACGCGGGCCACTTCGACGTCGAGATCGACGTGCGGGCCCTGGACGACCTGGCGCAGGCCGTACACCGGGGGGTGCGGGCCAGCACCGACGAGTACGTCCTCGCCGACGGCCGGCGCCTGCTGCTGCTCGCCGAGGGGCGCCTGGTCAACCTGACGGCCGCGGAGGGGCATCCGGCCGCGGTCATGGACATGTCCTTCTCCGCGCAGGCGCTCGCGGTCGCGTGGCTGGCCCGGGAGCACGCGCTGCTGGCACCCGGCGTCTACGACGTGCCCGAGGAGGTCGACGTGGAGGTGGCGCGCCTCAAACTGGCCGCGGCGGGCATCGAGGTGGACGAACTCACCACCGGTCAGGAACGCTACCTCCGCTCCTGGCGGGCCGGGTCGTAGGACGGGCTGGTTCGTAGGACCGGTCGGGCCGTAGGGCGGGCCGACTTGCAGGACGGGCCGGGTCAGCCCGCCGCGGCCCGCATCTCCAGCATGCGGCGGATCTCCGCCCCCTGGGTCACGGACACCTCGTTGGCGAGTTCCTCGATCTTGATGTGCGACCCGCCGGCCAGGACCTGCTCGGACATCGTGATCGCGCCGCGGTGGTGGTCGATCATCAGGTCGAGGAAGAGCCGGTCGAAGTCCTCGCCGGAGGCGGCCTTCAGCGCCTCCAGCTGCTCAGGGGCGGCCATCCCCGGCATGCCGCCGTGGCCGGCGTGGTGGCCGGGGACGCGCTGGCCCTGCTGCTGGAGCCAGGAGGTCATGAACTGGATCTCCGGCCGCTGGGAGTCCGCGATGCGCGAGGCCAGGCCCTTCAGCGGGGCGGACCGGGCGCGGGCGGGGGCCAGGTCCGCCATGTCGAGCGCCTGCCGGTGGTGGATGATCATGTCCTGGACGTACTTCACGTCCGCGGCGTTGGCGGTGGGCGCCGCCACGAGGGTGGCGGCCTCGGCGGGGCTGACCGTCCTGGCGTCCTCTCCGGGCCTGCCCGGCACGATGATCGGCGCGGTCGAGCCGGGGGCGGCCCGCGGGGGCGGCTCGGGCCCGGCGCTGCAGGCGGTGAGGGAGAGGGCGGCGACCAGGAGGAGGAGGGCGGCGCGCACCCGTTCTCCTTTCAGGGAGGGACTGGTGCCGGAAAACACTAATACCGTGCTATCTCCTGAGTAAAGGGATCAAGTCGGAAGTATCTACTGACACTGTGACACCTTGTCGGGCTGCTTGTTCGGGATGAACGATTCAGTCATTTATGCGCCTCTTATGGTACGCATGACAAGGAGGTTCGCGAGTGTTCACCCCGCAAGGAAGACGCCTCACCAGGCGCCTCCTGACCGCAGCCGGTGCCGCGGCGCTGACGGCGCTGACGGTACTGTCCACGGTCCCCGCCCAGGCGGCGGACATCCCGGCTCCAGGCGAGATCGTCAAGAGCGCCAACATCCAGCACGTCCGCAACGTGCCCAAGCCCGCCGAACTGACCGACATCCACACCGACATGGCCTTCCAGGGCGACTACGCCTACGTCGGCAACTACAGCGGCTTCTCCATCTACGACATCCGCAGGCCCAACAGGACGACCCCGGTCAGCTCGGTCGTCTGCCCCGGCGGCCAGATGGACGTCTCGGTCTACGGGAACCTGCTCTTCGGCGCCGTCGACTCCTCGCGCAGCGACGACTCCTGCAACAGCACCGGGCAGCCCGCGTCGAACAAGGACTCCTGGGAGGGCGTCCGCATCTTCGATATCAGCGACAAGAGAAACCCCAAGTACATCAAGTCGGTCGAGACCAACTGCGGCTCGCACACCCTGACCCTGGTGCCGGGCAAGGGCCGCGACCGGCGGAACGTCTACGTCTACGTCTCCTCCTACAACCCGTCGGCGGCCTTCCCCGACTGCCAGCCGCCGCACGACCTGATCTCGATCATCAAGGTGCCGCTGCGCAACCCCACCGCCGCGGCCGTCGTCGCCACGCCGAACCTGTTCCCCGACGGCGGCAACCCCGGCGAGAACCTGCCGTACCCCGAGCGCACGTCCGCCACCAGCGGCTGCCACGACATCACGGCCTACCCGGAGAAGAACATCGCCGCCGGCGCCTGCATGGGCGAGGGCATCCTGATGGACATCTCCGACCCGGTCAGCCCCAGGGTCACCGCGACCGTCCGGGACGATGAGAACTTCGCCTTCTGGCACTCGGCGACGTTCAACAACGAGGGCACCAAGGTGGTCTTCACCGACGAGCTCGGCGGCGGCACCCAGGCCACCTGCAACGAGGCCATCGGCCCCAACCGCGGAGCCAACGCCTACTTCGACATCGTCGGCGGGCAGTTCGTCTTCAAGAGCTACTTCAAGATCGCTCGCCACCAGGCGGACACCGAGAACTGCGTCGCCCACAACGGCTCGCTGATCCCGGTCAAGGGCAAGGACATCATGGTCCAGGCCTGGTACCAGGGCGGCATCTCGGTCGTGGACTTCACCGACTCGGCCAACCCGCAGGAGATCGCCTACTTCGAGCGCGGCCCCGACAGCACCGCCCCCGCGCTGAGCGGCGGCCACTGGTCGGCGTACTACTACAACGGCTACATCTACGGCAGTGACTTCAACCTCGGACTCGACATCCTGAAGATCAACGACCGGCGCACGAGGTCGGCCCAGGGCGTCGAGTTCGACATCCTGAACGCCCAGACCCAGGCGTCCTACCGCGAGCGGGGCCACGGTCACGGTCACGACCACGACCACGACCACGACCACGACTGATCGCGGCATCGCCACGACCTGACGATCCCGAGGCGGCGGCGCGGATCTCGCGCCGCCGCCTCGGCTCGTCCGGGACCGTCAGGAGGGGAGGGTGAAACCGCCGGCCGGAGACTCGGAGCGGGAGGCGTACGGCACGGCGGGTGCGTACGGCGCGGCGGCGTACGGCACGGGCGGCACGGGCGGCACGGGTGCGGATGGCGAGAGCGCGTACGGCATGGCGTAGCGCGGGACCCCCTGCCCCGCCGCGGCCTGCCGGGCCTCCGCCCGCCGCGTCAGCCGCTCCAGGTGGCGGCGGCGCCGTTCGGCCAGGACCGCCGAGACGTAGACGTGCGGCGGCACGCCGGGTGGCGGGGGCGGGGAGACGAAGGCCGCCGTCCGGGCCGCGATCCGCGCGCCCATCTCCTGCTGGACGGCGGGGGAGAGGTCGTCCCTGCGCGCGAGGTACTGCCGGGCGGTGTGGATCAGGTCGTCCGGGAGCTGGGACAGCTCCACCGTCGCCGCCCAACCGGCCAGCTGGGGCGGCATCTCCGGAGGCGGGGCCCCGCGCCGGGGGCCGCGCTCGGAGATCACCATCGTCCCGGCGAAGACGTCGCCGAGCCGCTTCCCCCTGGGAGACAGGAGTGAGCAGATGACGGCCGGACCGCCGGTGAGCAGGTAGAGCTCGACGAAACCCGCCAGCGCCCGGAAGAGCGCCTGACGGAACAGCTCGGGCCCGCCGTCGTCGCTCACCACCCGCAGCCCGAGGGCGAGCTTGCCCAGACTCCGGCCCCGGGTCAGCGTCTCCACCAGCACGGGATAACCCACGAACACCAGCACGACGAACAGGATCATGAAGGCCGTGAACAGCGCCGAGTCGGTCACGCCGGCGGTGTTGGAGACGAGCAGGAAGACCGCGACCACCGCCACGGCCTGCACGGCCAGGTCGATCAGGAAGGTGGCCGCCCGGATCGGCAGCTGCGCGATCGACACGTCGAGGACGACGGCGTCACCGGTCACCAGATCGGACATGCTCCCGACCCTACCGCCCGCCGTACCGTGCGGTTCTGCCGCGTGGCGGTGTCCGGCCGGGGCGAATAGGCTCTTTTGTCGTGGACATCGATGCCTTCGTCACCGTGCACCAGCAGACCTGGGACCGCCTGGACCAGCTGGTGCGGCGGCGCAGGTCCCTGCGCGGGGAGGAGGTCGACGAGCTGGTCGAGCTCTACGAGCGGGTCTCGACGCACCTGTCCATCGTGCGCTCGTCGTCCCGCGACCCGCTGCTGGTCGGGCGGCTCGCCTCCCTGGTGGCCCGGGCGCGCTCGGCCGTCACCGGGGCGCACGCCCCCCTCTGGCGGGAGTTCGCCAGGTTCTGGACGGTCTCCTTCCCGGTCGTCGCCTACCGCGCCTGGCGCTGGTGGCTGGGGGCCGCGGTCGCCTCGACGGCGGTCGCCGTGGCCGTCGGGGCGTGGGTGGCCGGCAGCCCCGAGGTGCAGGCCGTCGTCGGGACCCCCGAGGAGATCAGGCAGCTCGTCGAGCACGACTTCGCCGACTACTACAGCGCCAACCCCGCCGGGTCCTTCGCCGCGCAGGTGTGGGTGAACAACGCCTGGGTGGCGGCGCAGTGCATTGCGTTCTCCATCCTGCTGGGCCTGCCGATCCTCTACGTCCTGCTGCAGAACGCGCTGAACGTGGGCGTCACCGGAGGCCTGATGGCGGCGGCGGGCAAGAGCGACGTCTTCTTCGGGCTGATCACGCCGCACGGACTGCTGGAGCTCACCGCGGTCTTCCTGGCGGCGGGGGCGGGCCTGAAGCTCGGCTGGACCGCGGTCGACCCCGGCCACCGCCCGCGCGGCCAGGCGCTCGCCGAGCAGGGCCGCGCGATCGTCAGCGTCGCCCTCGGCCTGGTCGCCGTGCTGTTCCTCTCGGGCCTGATCGAGGCCCTGGTCACCCCCTCCCCGCTGCCGACCTGGGCCCGGATCGGCATCGGCGCGCTCGCCGAGGCGGCCTTCCTCGGCTACGTGGTCTATTTCGGCCGCCGCGCCGTACGGCAGGGCGAGACCGGCGACGTCGAGCGCGCCCCGGACGTCGCCCCGGCGGCGTGACGGGCTGAAGGACCGGCACGGCCGGTTCCGGAACCGCGTCGCGAAGCCGCCTGACCACCGGAAGACCGCGGCGGTACGGCTCCATGAGCGGCGGTCGGCCAGAAATTCGATCGCCTTGTGTGATTGACATGTCACAATAAGCGACGTGCCATCTCCCCGACACGACTCTCTCGTCCACCTCTTCCGCGACCGCCCCCAACTGGCCGTGGAGATCCTGCGGGATCTGCTGGGGCAGGATCTGCCCGCCACGCCGCTGGTGCGGCTGGAGACCACGACCTTCAACACCCGGCCCTCCGACGACATCGAGGCCGACCTGGTCATCGTCCTGGGACCGCCGACCGGCCCCGTGCACGCGATCATCGTCGAGATCCAGCAGGACACGTCCAAAGACCCCCGGCAGCTCGCCCGCTACGCCGCCGCGCTCTGGCTGCTGCTGCGCTGCGCGGTCACCGTCATGGTCGTCTGCCCCGACGCCAGGACCGCCGAGTACTACGCCCGCCCCATCGACTCGGGCCTGCCCGGCTACCGGTTGCAGGCCTGCGTGCTCGGCCCGGCCGGCATCCCCGCCATCACCGACCCGCAGCAGGCCGCCGCCCGGCCCGAGCTGGCGGCCTTGGCGGTCATGGTCCACGGCCGCGAGCGCAAGGTCGTCGAGGCGTTCGCCGCGGCGCTCGCAGAACTGCCCGGTGATCACGCTCCGAAGTACTATGAGTACGCATACAGCATGTCCGCACCCGAGGTGCGGCGTCTATTGGAGGAGATCATGACGTCCACCACCTGGCCGGTCTACAGCCCTTTCGCCCGTGAGCACTACGGCCGCGGCCTGGAAGAAGGAAAAGCCGCAGGCAGAGCGGAAGGCGAGACCAAGGGCAGAGCCGAAGGCGAGACCAAGGGCAGAGCCGAGGAGGCGGCCCGGCTGGTGCTGCTGGTGCTGGCCACCCGCGGCCTGCAGGTGCCGGACGACGTCCGTGACCGGATCGCCGCCTGCACCGACCTGGCCCGGCTGGAGTCCTGGGCGACCCGCGCGGTGACCGCCCCGACCGTGCACGACCTGTTCGGCGAGACGGACGAAGCGGACCGCTGACGGGTGGTCCGCCGCAGACCGGGACCGGCGACGGAAGATGGAACCCGCCGCCGATTCCGAGTGCGTCATGCGTTGGAGTCCTCGTCACTTCCACGGATGCGATCGAGGAGAGTGGTCGAGAGCCTGCCGCGGGTGAGCGCGGCGTAGATCAGTCGATCACTGATCCGGTGATGACTCAGGCCGGATCGCAGAGCTGCGAGATCGGTTTCCTGCGGCAGGAAACCGATAGCGTCCCACTCCCGTCCCTTCGCCTGGTGGACGGTCAAGCCCGGGATGAAGCCGGCCGGGTCCGAACCGACGCGGCGTCCGAGAGCTCGCAGGTTCTTCCTGAAGTTCTCTCCCCGAACCAGCCTCGTTCTGGTCATGCCGAGCTCTCGGACCGCGCCGATCAACCGGTCGCCGGCGGCGTCCGAAGCGCCCGCCCCTCCTTCGCGGAGTAAGTGCAGGGCTCCGTCCAGTTCTTGGCGCCAACCTGATGCAGGCGCTAGCCCGCGTCAACCGGCGCTTCCGCGGCAAGGAGGACGGGCTGCTGGTCGGCTACGCCCCGCTCACCGAGAAGCTCCAGGAAGCCCTCAAGGAATACTCCCCGGCGGACCAGCAGGACCGGACGCTGGGCCAGGACATCGACCGGGCGCTGGACGAGCTGCGCAACGAGTACGACATCGTCGACGGCATCCTGCGGGGCGTCGACTGGCGGGGGCTGCTGGCCAAGCCCGGCCGCACCTCCTTCATCGACGCGGCGCTGCGCACCGCGAACCACCTGCGGGACGTGAAGACCCCCGGCAACAACCCCGAGAAACTCGACGACCCCGGCCAGACGCTCAGCCGCCGCTTCCGGGACCACGCGCACCGGCTGGAGCGCTTCTACGCGCTCACCGCGACCTCCGCCGACATCGGGACGCGCTTCCCCGACCACGCGGCGACGTGGCGGCGCGACATCCAGTTCTTCGTCGAGGTCCGCGCCTACATGGCGAAGCTGGACGCCATGGACCGCGAGGCGAGAGGGCTGCCGGTCGCCCGCGACGTCGAGCTCTACCTCGCGCAGCTGACCTCCACGGTCGTGGAGACGGGCGGGGTCACGGACCTGTTCGCCGAGGCCGGTCTGGAGACCGCCGACCTGACGCACCTCAACGAGGCCCTCGTCGCCAGGCTGACGAACAGCGAGACGCCGCAGCTGGCCGCCGAGGCACTGCGCCGCCTCATCGAGCGGAAGATGCGCGAGGTCACCCGGCACAACGTCGTGCGGCGGACGACGTTCTCCGAGCGCCTCCAGGACCTCATGGTCCGGTACATGCGCGAGCAGCTCACCAGCGCGGAGATCATCGCCAAGCTGGTCGAGCTGGCGAAGGAGATCGCGGACGATCACCGGCGCGGCGAGGAGTTCACGCCGCCGCTGGACTGGCAGGAGCTCGCGTTCTACGACGCGGTCGCCGACCACGGCACCGCGCGCGAGGTGATGGGGGACGAGGTCCTCGCGGGCATCGCCCGTGATCTGGTCGTCCAGGTGCAGAAGAACCTCAAGAAGGACTGGATCTCCCGGGAGCCGGTCCGCGCCCGCCTCCGCGCCACCATCAAACGCCTCCTGGCCCGCTACAACTACCCCCCGGACTACGAGGTCAAGGCCATCGAGCTGGTCCTGCGGCAGATGGAGCACTTCGCCGACGTCTGGTCCAAGGACGGCACGGCCGGCTGAGAGGCATGTGATTCCGCAGGTGCCGTAGAGCGCATGGAGTACCCGGCTCTGTGCTCTCGGCACCTTGCTATATCGTTTTCTGTATAGTCGGCATGTGGGTGCTCTGTGGCAGATCGAGATCGAGCCGGAGGTCCGGCAGTGGCTGGAGCTCCTCACTGACCGGCACTACGACAAGGCCGAGCGGGCCGTCGACATGCTCGCCTCCCAGGCGACCACCCTCGGTGAGCCGTACTCACGCCACCTCTGCGGCAAAATCCGCGAACTGCGCTTCAACCTGGACGGCAGCGCCGTTCGCATCACCTACTGGCTCGCCCCCGAACAACGGATCGTGCTCCTCACGGTGTTCCGCAAGACCCGGCAGCACGAGGGGGCGGAGATAGAACGGGCACGACAGGCGCAGAAGGTGTGCGAAGCCGAACACGGTCCCGCAGAGCACATCTACGACCGGGCTGAGGAGGCAGGGTCATGAACCATTCCCAGTGGAAGACCCGACGGAGCAGGAGGCTTCTGGGGGAGAAGGTCGAGGAATCCCCCGCCTACGTGGAAGCCGGGCACGCTCTGGCGCTCGGGCAGGCCGTCTATGACCGCCGGACCGCGCTCGGTCTCTCCCAGACCGAGCTGGCCCGCCGTGCGGGCATGACCCAACCGCAGATCTCCAACATCGAAGGCGGCGACTCCGTACCCACCCTGGCCCTGCTGACCCGCCTCGCCGGTGCTCTGGACGCCTCCCTGACCATCCGGCTGGACGATGACGACTCGACCTTCGTCTTCACCCCGCATCACCGTCCGCATCCGGATGAGGCGTCCGACGACGGTCACTCCTCAGCGGCCTGAACCAGGCATCCGCTCAGAGCCGTCCCGCGGCCTTCAGGGCCAGGTAGGCGTCGGCGAGGGCGGGGGCGAGGCTCTCGGGGACGGCGTCGACGACCTCGACGCCGTGGTGCCGGAGCCGCGCGGTCATCCGCCGCCGGGCGTTGCGCAGATGCTCGGCCGCGGCGGCGTCGTAGACCTGCTCCAGGGTGTCGCGGCCCTGGGCCATGGCGGCGACCCGGGGGTCGGAGACCGCGGCGAGCAGCACCTGGTGGCGGGAGGCCAGCTGAGGCAGGACCGGGAGCAGCCCCTCCTCCAGCGCGGTCGGGTTGAGGTCGGTGAGCAGCACGACCAGGCAGCGGTGCCGGGCCCTGGCCAGCACCGCCGCGACCATGCCCTCGGAGTCGGCCTCGACCAGCTCCGGCTCCAGCGGCGCCATGGCGTTCACCAGGACCGACATCAGCTCGGTGCGGGACGCGCCGGGCACCCAGGCGCGGACGGTCCGGTCGTGGGCGAGGAAGTCCACCCGGTCGCCCGCCCGGGCCGCGAGCGCGGCGAGCAGCAGCGCGGCGTCCATCGACCAGTCGAGCCGGGGCCAGCCGGAGGGGTCGCCGGAGGCCGGGTCGACGCCGACGCGCCCGGCGGAGGTGCGGCTGGTGTCGAGCACGATCAGCACCCGCCGGTCCCGCTCCGGACGCCAGGTCCGCACCACGACGTCGCTGCGCTTGGCGGTCGCCCGCCAGTCGATGGAGCGCACGTCGTCGCCCGGGACGTACTCCCGCAGCGAGTCGAACTCGGTGCCCTGCCCGCGGATCGAGACGGGGTTGCGGCCTTCGAGCTCGCGCAGGCGGGAGAGCTTGGCGGGCAGGTGGCGGCGGCTGAGGAAGGGCGGCAGCACCCGCACCGTCCACGGTACGGCGTGCGACCCCTGCCGGGCGGCCAGGCCCAGCGGCCCGACCGACCGGACGGTGACCACGGCGGAGTCGCGGTCGCCCCGGCGCAGCGGCGTCAGCGTGACGGCCACCCGGCGGCGCTCCCCGG
>NZ_CDRNDK010000058.1:0-23004 GCF_977012225.1 Planomonospora algeriensis
GACGCCTCCGGTGCGCTGCTCGCCGCGACCGGCGTGCAGCTCCCCGGCGTGCTCGACGACGTCTACGCGAAGCGGCCGCGGCCGGCTCGGCCCGGACGCCTCCGGCGCGTCGCCCCGCCTGTCGGTGTGGGCGCCGACCGCGCGGAAGGTGGAGCTGGCGCTCTACCGTGACTCCGCCGGGGAGAGCCGGACCATGCACGCGATGCGGCGCGACGACGCCACCGGCGTCTGGTCGGTGCGGGGGCAGCCGTCCTGGAAGGGCCGCTACTACACCTTCCTGGTCACGGTCTTCTTCCCCGCCGCGGGGAAGATCGTCACCAACGAGGTGACCGACCCCTACAGCGTCTCGCTGGCCGCCGACTCGGTCCGCAGCCACCTCGTCGACCTGTCCGACTCCTCGCTGCGCCCCGACGGCTGGGCCTCGCTGGCCAAGCCGCCGGCCGTACCGCAGGAGAAGGCGTCGGTCTACGAGCTGCACGTGCGCGACTTCTCCGTCTCGGACGCGACCGTCCCGGCCGAGCGGCGCGGCACCTACGCGGCGTTCACCGGCGACTCGGCCGGGATGCGGGAGCTGCGCTCGCTGGCCGCCGACGGCCTGACCCACGTGCACCTGCTCCCGGTCTTCGACATCGCGACCGTCCCGGAGCGCAGGTCCGACCGGGCCGAGCCGGAATGCGACCCGGCCGACCTGGCCTCCCTGCCCGCCGACTCCGAGCGGCAGCAGGAGTGCGTGGCGGCCGCCGCCGCGAAGGACGGCTTCAACTGGGGCTACGACCCGCTGCACTACACCGTGCCGGAGGGCTCCTACGCCTCCGAGCCGGACGGCGCCGCGCGGATCAAGGAGTTCCGCGGCATGGTCGCGGGCCTGAACGGCGCCGGCCTGCGGGTGGTCATGGACGTGGTCTACAACCACACCCACGCCGCCGGGCAGGACCCGACCTCGGTGCTCGACCGGATCGTGCCCGGCTACTACCACCGGCTGCTCGACGACGGCACCGTGGCCGCCTCCACCTGCTGCGCGAACACCGCGCCCGAGCACTCCATGATGGGCAGGCTCGTCGTCGACTCCATCGTCACCTGGGCGAGGCAGTACAAGGTGGACGGCTTCCGGTTCGACCTGATGGGCCACCACCCGAAGGCGAACATCCTCGCCGTCCGCGAGGCCCTCGACGCGCTGACCGTGGAGAGGGACGGCGTGGACGGCAAGTCGATCATCCTGTACGGCGAGGGCTGGAACTTCGGCGAGGTCGCCGACGGCGCCCGCTTCGAGCAGGCGACCCAGGCGAACATGGCCGGGACCGGGATCGGCACGTTCAGCGACCGGCTCCGCGACGCGGTGCGCGGCGGCGGCCCGTTCGACGCCGACCCCCGGGTCCAGGGCCTCGGCTCGGGCCTGGCCGGCGACCCCAACGGCTCGCCCGCCAACGGGAGCGCCGAGCAGCAGCGGGCGCGCCTGCTGGGCTACCAGGACCTCGTCAAGCTGGGCCTGGCCGGCAACCTGCGCGACTACCGCTTCACCGCCACCTCCGGCGAGGAGGTCAAGGGCTCGGAGGTGGACTACAACGGCTCCCCCGCCGGCTACGCCGCCTCCCCCGGCGAGACCGTGACCTACGTGGACGCGCACGACAACGAGACGCTGTTCGACGCGCTGGCCTACAAGCTTCCGCAAGCCACGACCATGGCCGACCGGGTGCGCATGCAGTCGCTCTCGCTGGCCACCAGCGTGCTCGCGCAGGGCACCGCGTTCGTCCACGCGGGCAGCGAGCGGCTGCGTTCCAAGTCGCTCGACCGCAACTCCTACGACTCCGGCGACTGGTTCAACCGGCTGCTGTGGGACTGCGCGCAGGGCAACGGCTTCGGCGCGGGCCTGCCACCCAAGGCCGACAACGAGGACAAGTGGCCGTACGCCAGGCCGCTGCTCGCCGACCCGGCGCTCAGGCCGGACTGCGCCGCGATCGGTGCGGCCCGCGCCCGGTACGGCGAGCTGCTGAAGATCCGCTCCTCCTCCCCGGTCTTCGGGCTCGGCTCCCTGGCCGAGGTGCAGAAGCGGCTCTCCTTCCCGACCGGCGGCGCCGCGGAGACCCCCGGCGTCGTGACCATGCACCTGGACGCCTCCGGGCTCGACCCGAAGTGGAAGTCGATCACCGTCGTCTTCAACGCGACCCCGCGGGAGCAGCCGCAGACCGTGGCCGCGCTCTCCGGCGCCCGGGTGGCCCTCCACCCCGTCCAGGCCGGCGGCGACGACGCCGTCGTCAAGCGGTCGGGCTTCGACCCGGCCACCGGCACGCTGACGGTCCCGGCCCGCACGGTCGCCGTCTTCGTGCAGTCCTGAAAGCCGCCGGGCCGGGTGTTGCAGCACCCGGCCCGGCACGGGAACCCGTCCAACTCTCCTGGAGGCCCCCCGCCATGCGATCCTACAAACCACCCACCCCCCTGACCGCGGCCGCGCTGAGCGTCCTGGCCGGTGCGGCCCTGCTCGCGCCCGTCACGCTCGGCGCCGCCTCCTCCACCGCCGCCGCGGCCCAGGCCGCTCCCCCGGCCGGCACCGGCCCCATCGCCAAGCTGTGGGGCTGGAACTGGAACTCGGTGGCGCGCGAGTGCACCGACGTGCTCGGCCCTGCCGGGTACGGCGCCGTCCAGGTCTCCCCGCCGCACGACTCGATGAGCAAGGGCGGCTCGGTCTGGTGGGACGTCTACCAGCCCGCCCGCTACACGCTCACCAGCAAGTTCGGCGACGAGAACGCGTTCAGGAACATGATCCGGGCCTGCCACGACGCGGGCGTCAAGGTCCACGCCGACGCGGTGATCAACCACATGACCGGCCAGGGCAGCCGGAGCTACGGCGGCTACGCCTTCGGCAAGTACGACTACCCCGGAACCTACTCCTCCTGGGACTTCCACAACTCGCCCACGTGCGTCATCGACGACGCCGACTACAAGAACGACGGCTGGCGGGTGCAGAACTGCGAACTGGTCAACCTGGCCGACCTGAACACCGGCTCGGAGTACGTGCGCAACCAGATCGCGGGCTGGCTCAACAAGCTGACCTCCCTCGGCGTCGACGGCTTCCGCATCGACGCGGCCAAGCACATCCCGCCGGAGGACCTGGCGGCGATCAAGGCCAGGCTGACCGGCTCGCCGTACCTGCACCTGGAGGTCATCCACGGCGACGACGAGAAGGTCCAGCCGAGCCAGTACACCGGGATCGGCGACGTGCACGAGTTCGTGTTCGGCCGCAAGATGAAGGAGCAGTTCACCGGGCGGATCCACCGGCTGGAGACGTTCGGGCAGAGCTGGGGGCTGTCGGTGCCGGGCGACAGGGCCGTGACGTTCGTCGACAACCACGACACCGAGCGCAACGGCTCCACCCTCAACTACAAGTACGGCGACGCCTACCGGCTGGCCAACGTCTTCATGCTCGCCTGGCCGTACGGCACGCCGCGCGTCTATTCCGGCTTCACCTGGAGCGACAAGGAGGCGGGCCCGCCGTCGGCGAACGGAGGCTTCGTCACCGACACCGACTGCGGCAACGGCCGCTGGACCTGCTTCCACCGGCAGATGGCCGGGATGGCCGGCTTCCACAATGCCGTCGCGGGCACCCCGGTCGCCAACTGGTACGACGACGGCGGCGACCTGATCGCCTTCAGCCGCGGGACCAAGGGCTGGGTCGCGATCAACAACGGGACCGGCTCCGCCACCCGCACCTTCACCACCGGCCTGCCCACCGGGACCTACGCCAACGTCGCCGGGAGCGGCTGGGTGACCGTGGCCTCGAACGGCACCGCCTCGGTGACCGTGCCCGCCGGGAGCGCGGTCGCGATCCGCACCGGGAACGGGCCGACCCCGACCCCGACGCCCAGCCCCTCGCCCACGGCCACCTCGGACAAGGCGGCCACCTCCTTCAACGCGAACGTGACGACCACCTGGGGCCAGAACGTCTTCGTCGTCGGCGACGCCGCCGAGCTGGGCGCGTGGAACCCGGCGAACGCGGTGGCGCTCTCGTCGGCCGCCTACCCGGTCTGGAAGGCCGCGGTGAACCTGCCGGCCGGCAGGACGATCGCCTACAAGTACCTCAAGAAGAACCCCGACGGCTCGGTGACCTGGGAGAGCGACCCGAACCGCACCTTCACCACCCCGGCGGGCGGCACCGCCACCCGCAACGACACCTGGCGCTGACCACCGCCGTCCCGTCATCCGCGGCCCCGGCCGTGGATGACGGGACGGTCCGTCCGTGGCACCGTCCGGAAGGATCCTCCCGGTCAGCCGCAGAGCGCCGAAGCGAGGTCTGCGGCCGCGGCGGCGCGGACGTCCGGCGATACCCCGCGGACACGCTCAGGCGGCGGCGGGGGACGCCGCGTACCCGTTCTTGCCGCCGTGCTTGGCGAGGTACATGGCGTCGTCCGCGCGGCGCAGGAGTCCGGCGGCGTCGGAGGTCGATCCGTCGGCCACGCCGATGCTGGCCTTGATGCGCAGCGGCCCGCCGCTGGTCCGCACCGGTTCGGCGAAGGCGGCCAGGACGCGTTCGGCCACCTGCGCGCCGTGACCGGCGGCGGACGGTCCGGCGTCCTCGTCGGCGGGATCGTGCGGGAGGAGGACGGCGAACTCGTCGCCGCCGAGGCGCGCCACCGTGCCCCCCGCTCGGACGCAGCCCCGCAACCGCTCGGCGACCGCGATGAGGAGCTCGTCACCGATGTGATGACCGAACATGTCGTTGACCGGTTTGAAGTCGTCCAGGTCGATGAGGAGCACGGTGGCGGTGGACGCGGCCCGGAGCCGTTCGTCGAACAGCGCTCTGTTGGCGAGGCCGGTCAGCGGGTCGTGGGTGGCGGCGTACTGCAGCCGCTCCTGGAACTCGCGGATCTCGGTGATGTCACGGGCGTTGCAGACGACTCCGTCCACGCTCGGCAGGTGGGTGAGGTCGGTGGCGACCACCGCGAGCCAGCGCCAGGATCCGTCGGCCCGGCGCAGGCGGGCTTCCCAGGAGCGGACGCGGCCCGGCGCGCCGACCAGACCCTCGAAGGCGTCCCGGACGGTGGCGTGGTCGTCGGGGTGCACGACGGTGAGCACGGGCCGACCGGTGATCTTCTCGGGGTCGGCCCCGAGGACCCGCTCGACGGCGGGGCTGGCGTAGGTGAAGCGGCCGGAGGGGTCGACCACAGCGGTGATGTCGGAGGAGTGCTGGACCAGCGACCGGAATCGCTCCTCCTGCCGGCGTACGGTCAGCATGCTGCGGTCGAGCCGCCGCAGCAGGTCTGCGTTGTCGCGGAACGCGACGAGCTGGCGGACGAGCACCAGCGAGGTGACCACGATCACCCCGGTGACGACTCCCCAGGTCCGGACGGTGAGCCCGTCCCGGAGGGCGACCACGAGCAGGGCCTGGGCGGCCGCCACGGCCACGTACGGAAGACTGCTGTAGGGGCGGCGCCGGTCACGCCGGACCGCTCCGTACGCGTCGCCCCGCAGTTGCAGCTCTTGCAGGCGAGGGGTGGCGACGAGCAGGACGCACGGCAGCAGGCGGACGAGGAGCCAGAGATGGGTGTGCTCCGAGGTCGCGGTCACGTGCCCGAGGGCGGCGCCGAGCCCGAAGAGGCCGGTGCTGACCCCTGCGGCGATGCCGGCCGCCCTGGTGAACGGCGCGTCACCGCCGAGCACCAGTTTCACCAGCGTGAAGGTGCACAGCAGCATCAGGCCCGGACCGGCGAGGATCACCCCGACCCGCACCTGGCCCTCCGCCGCGAGCACGCTGATCGAGAAGTACCAGATGAACGCCGCGACGCCGGCCATGACCGTCGCGGCGTCGAGGGCGAAGCGCAGTCTGTCACGCCCGACGGCCTGGATGGGATGGATCAGCATCGCGACGATGACGACCACGGCGCCGCAGGCCACGAGTACGTTCTGGACATCGCCGCCGCTGGTCGAGGCGAGGGCGGGGTCGCGGACGCCGTCGAGCGTCTGGACGGTGTCCGCGATGAGGAAGACGAGTCCGGCGGCGGCCGTCCACCGCCAGAACCTCCGAGTGGACGCCGGCGCCTCCGCCACGCGCCCGACACTCCAGCACAGCACGCAGAACAACAGGTCGAAGACAGCCTGCACCGCCCAGAACACGATGCTCTGCGTCCGCCCGTCGACCGCGCCGGAGGCGAAGAAGCCGGTCAGCGCGAGAGCGGTGGCGAAAGTGCACAGCAGGACGGGATCGCGGTGCAACCGCGGTCCCGTCGCTCTCGGTCTTGCCTCCACGCTGCCCCCCATTTGTCGCGGAACGGCTGTCACCCTTTCATCACGGGATCGCCGACGAGCCCCTCGTCGGCGATCCCTCACACTCCATCGGCCGATCCGCCGCCGAGCTGAGCGAGCGCGGGACATCGCGTGTCCGATCAGGTGGGGCTGCTTCGCGGTTCGGCGCAGCCGCCGTGGTTCTCCGGATCAGGGAGCCTGCCGGGCCGGTCCCTCTCGACCGGCCCAGCCGGTCCTCACTTCACCGGCAGGACCTTGACGGGCGGAACGGAGGCCAGGCAGGAGGTGTCGCCTACCCGCTCGTCGCGGATGAACCCGTTGACGAGACCGAGGACGCATCCGCTGGGCTCGTCTTCGGGGAGGTGCCCGGTGTTGGGAACCGACAGGAAGGTGGCCCGGCGGAACTGCGCGGCGGCCTTGCGCCCGTTGGCGTCGGGCGTGTTGGCGTCCAGATCACCGGAGAGCACCAGAACCGGCACGTCGGGGAAGCGGCCGGTGGAGACGTACGGCCGGGCGGTGCCCTTTGCGGGCCAGTGCAGGCACAGGTCGCCGCCGTCGGCCTGGGCGGTGGCGAACGCGTCGGCTCCGAACGCGCCGAACTCCCCGGCGCGGGCCCGGCCGACGGCCCGGTCGAAGGCGCGGGCGCGTGCGGCGGGTGAGGCGTTCACCGACCAGGTACGGGGATAGTCGTTGCAGATCACCGCGATCGTCTGCCCCAGGTCGGCCGGCCCGTACCCGGCCTCGCGACCTCCCGTGCCCTCCTCTGTGTTCCTGACCAGGGTGATCAGGTCGCGGTCGTCCCCTCCGGCGGCCCGGTGGAGCGCCCGGGGCAGCCTGCCGAGCAGGGGCGCCTTCTTCGGCTCGGCGCCTACGCCGCCGCTGGCCTCCATGTAGGCCAGCGCGGCCAGCTGCTGCTCGGTGAACCGGTACGTCCGCCGCTTGCCGCCGGCGGCGACCGGGACGTCGAGGGGGGCGGTGCGCAACCGGGCGGCGACCTCGGCCAGGTTCCGGACCGCCTGCTCACCGTCGCATTCCCCGCTGCGCTCGCAGATCCTGCGCAGGCTCAGCGAGACGGCCTGGGCGCTGGGACGGCCCAAAGAGTCGAAGTCGATCGGGTACGCGCCCGAGAGGACGATGGACTGGACGCGCTCCGGGTGCCGCTGGGCGTAGATCGGCATGAGGTAGGTGCCGTAGGACTGGCCGAACAGCACGAGCTTGGAGATGCCGAGCTTGGCCCGGACCGCGTCGAAGTCGTCGGCGGTCGCAGCCGAGGTGTAGCCCGCGGCACGCGGGCCGAGCCGCTCACCGCACCGGCCGACCATGCGCATGACCTCGGCTCTCGGCTTGGTCATGGCGTCCTCCACGGAGACTCCGCACGCCAGCGGGGTGGACCGGCCGGTGCCGCGGGGGTCGACGACCAGCAGATCGTGATCCGACAGGCTGGCGGCCAGTCCTCGGGCGTACAGGCCGGTGATCGCGATGGGGGCTCCTCCGGGACCACCGGGGTTGACGAGCACCGTCCCCCGCGACGGCTGATCGTGGCCACGGCGTTTCACCAGGGCGTACGCGACCTTGATGGAGCCCAGTTCCGGCTTGCCCTGGACCAGCGGGCGGGTCACCGTGCCGCAGGTGACCCGGTGCCCGGATACCTCGGGGCACCAGGCGGGACCGGTGGAGACGGTGGCGCCGGCGGTGGGGTTCAGAATCGTCAGGCCGACGACCAGGGCCAGGGCTGTTGATGTCAATGCCATGACCAGCAGTCTGCGGATCGGGGAGCTCCGGCATATCAGCAGTTCAGCCCGGACCGTACCGACGAAAGTCGATCCTCCTCTGCTCCCGAGGTATGGTCGGCGCCCGGTCTTCGAGGAGGGGGTGCCGATGGGGCCGCACCGGTCACGGTGCCGCCCGGTGGATCTCCGTGAGCAGCCGGACGTACGCCGCGACCAGGGGAGAGCCCTCGGTCCTGCGCCAGGCGAGGACCAGGCGGCTCGGTGGGGCGTCGGTGATCGGGCGGAAGATCACACCCTCCGCAGGAGACCGCCGCGCGACCCGGGCGGGCGTCATCGCCACGACGCCGTCCCACAGCACGGCGTGCATGCACTCGTCCAGTGATCGGATCTCGGGGCCGCTCGCGTCGCCGACGGGCTGCCAGAACGCGCGCCAGCGCGCGTCCGTCTCCGCCGGGAGCCGTACCCACGAGCATCCGGCGAGGTCCGCGAGCCGTACGGCCCGCGTTCCGGACAGCGGGTGACCGGCGGGGAGCACGGCGACGCACGGCTCCTCGGCCACCTCCTGGACCGCCAGGCCGGTGGTGTCGAACGGGGCCCGGGTGACCGCGAGATCGACGGCGCCGGCGGCCAGTCCCATCGTCGGATCGGAGAAACCGCCCTGGCGGAGCTCGACCCGCGCTCCGGGATGGGCCCGCCGGAAGGCCGGCGCGACCCGTGCCGACAGTGTCTGCTCGCCGGGCCCGAGCACGCCGACCACCAGGCGCTGCGCGCCCGCCGCGGCGCGGACCCGCTCGCGGGCGGAGTCGACCCTGGCCAGCAGCTCGCGGGCTTCGGCCAGCAGGACTTCACCGGGCCGGGTGAGGCGCATCCCGGCGGGCGTCCGCTCGAACAGCGCACAGCCCAGCTCCGCCTCGAGCTCGCGGATGCGCTGGCTCAGCGGCGGCTGCGACATGTGCAGCCTGCGGGCGGCCCGCCCGACGTTGCCCTCCTCGGCGACCGTCACGAAGTACAGCAGCCGCCGCAGGTCCACGCAGGCACGATATCAGCGGGTCGACCACCCGGTCCGAAACGAACTTGGACGCCGCTCCCGCGACCCGGATGTGATGGGGGCATGTGCTACAAACACCCAACCGACCTGAAACTGATCCCCCGCCTGCGGGAGCTGGCGCCCGTCGAGGCGTCGGCCTTCCTGGAGTTCCACGATGCCACGGGCCGCTCCGGCGGGGCGGTGACCGATGCGTAGGCTGCTGCGGCGGATCACGACGCTGTGCGGCCGGTGCGCGACGGCCTGCACGCCACGCCGTTTCAGGCGCCGGTGACCGTCCGGTCGACCCGGCAGGCGGCACGACCGCTGCCGGCGCCGATGACGACTCGTCGGCCCATCACCCGAAAACCGGCCGTCAAGGGCTGCTCACTCGACGGCTTCGCGCTGCGGGATGCCCTCCGGTCGCGGAACCCCCGTTCTCGGCCGAGCCGGGCGAGGCCGGGGCCCACCGCACCGGAGACGATCCACCTCGGGCGGAAACCATGGACGCGGCCGCGCCACCACGCGACCGCGTCCACTGAAACACCCGGATCCGTACCGGCGCCCGGGTGCCTCCTCTCCCCTCGGGGAGTGCCACTCCCCGGGGAACCGGCCGCCAAACACGTTCCCGCGACGATCTTCCCGGAGGACTCCGGTCCCGGCGGGCACGGGATCCCCTCCGGTCCGCCCCCTCGGTAAGCAATAGACGATCGGTTCCTTTGGGTTGGGGAAGGTCAGGCGGGCTCAGGCGGGCCGACCGGGCGGGCCTCGGGAGGCGGCGTGCCGACGATCGCGATGTCGTGCTCGGGGGCCGGCTCGGCCGTGAGGCGGGCGGCGGTGATGCGGTCCCGGCGGAACCAGCGGACGGCCTCGCGTTCCCGGCACCACCCGGCCAGGTACCAGCGGCCCCACATGTGGGCGAACTTAATCGGTTCGACCCGGCGGCGGCTGTCCCGGCCGTGGGCGTCGACGTAGGTGATCGCGACGACGACCCGGCGGCGCAGGGCCTCGGCCACGATCTCCAGGGGAGAGGGCCCCGAGGCGGTTCCCTCCACCCAGACCCGGCCCGCCAGATCCTCCGCCTGCCGCCGGGAGACGGGGTCCAGGACGTCGAAGATCTTGGCCAGGGCGGCCGCGCCGTCCCGCGCGAAGGGGCCGTCCCCGGCCACGGCCAGCGCGGCGGCCACCGCGACCGCCTGCGACGGGGTGAGATTGATCGGCGGGAGGGTCGCCGCCGCGTCCAGGACGTATCCCCCGCCGGGGCCCGCCTGGGTCCGGAGCGGCAGGCCGGACTGCTGCAGGGCGGCGAGGTCGCGCTTGATCGTACGGATGCTCACCTCGAACCGGTCGGCCAGCCGCCGCGCGGTCCGCCCTCGCGGCCCGGCCCGGCGCAGCTCCTCGGCCAGCGCGTAGAGACGGTCAGTGCGATTCACCAGAAAATGGTGACATAACGGTGTCACCAGGTCTCCTTGATCCTTGTCCGGAATCGCTGTCTCCCCGTGAGGACGGACCCATGAGCCGAAACGATCAGCAGTCCCCCCGCATCGTCGTCGATCCGCCCGAGCCCACCGTGGACACCCCGCTCCGGATCCGGCTCACCGGCCTGCCCCCGGGCGGGCTCGTCACGGTGCGGGCCCGCCAGCACGACCCGTCCGGACGGCGGCTCGCGGCGCACGCCACCTACCCAGCCGACCGGCGGGGAGAGATCGACCTCTCATCCCAGGCACCGCTGTCCGGGACGTACGACGGTGCCGACCCGATGGGCCTCATCTGGTCGATGTCCGACCAGGACGGCGCTCCCGGTCCCAGCGTGCCGGAACCCGAGTCGCTCGCCCCGGCGACGGTCACGCTCACCGTGGAGGCGGGCGCGGAGACGGGCGGGGAGCGCCTCGCCGAGACCGCCTTCGACCGGCTGCGGCTGCCACCCGCCGTACGGCGGACCGAGGTCCGTGACCACGGGCTGGTCGGCACGTTGTTCCATCCCGGGGAGGGTGGGCCGTGGCCGGGGGTGATCCTGCTCGGCGGCTCCGAGGGCGGGCTGCACGAGCTGGACGCGGCGCTGATGGCCGGGCACGGGTTCGCCGTACTCGCCCTGGCCTATTTCGGTGTCGAGCACCTGCCGCCGGAGCTGGTGGACATCCCGCTGGAGTACTTCGGCACGGCCGTCTCCTTCCTCCAGGGGCTGCGACAGGTGCGGGCCGAGGCGATCGGAGTGATCGGAGCCTCCCGCGGAGGAGAAGCGGCTCTCCTTGTCGCGGCGACGTTCCCGCAAGTGGGCGCGGTGGTGTGCACCGTTGGAAGCGGGGTCGTCACCCAGGGCATCTCCTTTCGCCCCACGTTGCCGGAGACCCTGGAGAACGCCCGGCCGTCCTGGACCCTCGAGGGCGAGCCGCTGCCGTTCCTCCCGCACACGATCACTCCCGAGTTCCGGCGGCAGATCGCCGAGGACGAGCCGGTCCGGCTGGGGCTGACCTTCCGCCCGGACCTGGCCGAGCCCGATCTGCTGGCCGCGGCCACCATCCCGGTGGAGCGGATCCGGGGACCGATCCTGTTCCTCACGGCCGGGGACGACCACTGCTGGCCCTCCCGCGAGCTGAGCGGGGTCGCCATGGCCCGGCTGGACGACGCGGCCTACCGGCACGTGCACCATCCGCAGGCGGGTCACCTGATCGCGCCGCCTCCGTTCACCCCCACCACCGCACTGGTCGTCCGGCCGGGTCGCGCGCCTCAGCATGGGGGGCACGCCGAAGGCCAACGCCGCGGCCCGCGCCGACGCCTGGCGCCAGAGCCTGCGGTTCTTCGCCGAGCACCTCTCCGCGGAACCGGTCCCCACGATCGTCTGACCCCTTACTCCCGACGGAGCCCGGGCCGTTGTCCCGGCCGGCCCACGGCAGGAAACCCAACCTGCGCAACAACTGGTGGGCGATGCGCGCCGCGTGCTGCCGGGCCGAGGCTCGCTACGGGCTACGCCGTACGGCAGAGCCACCGGCCATCGGCGACACCCGGCATCGCTGACATCGACCGGGCGCACAACATGTCGAGCTGAACTCCACCCGATCCTGACTTTGAGCTTCCGAAGTCCAGTGGGTTCCACCGTGAAGACCTTCGTTCACGCTGAATCCACTGGAGTCGGCCGGGCAAGAGATCTTCCTTCCAGTCCGGTCCGAATCCTCTTTTTTCCCCCACGCGCGCCGATCAGAGCGCAGAGAAGCGCCGAGGGACGGCGCGGTGGAGAAGGACGGACCTGTGACCATGCGACTCTGGCGAGATCTCGGCGTACGGCCGAAACTCCTGCTGACGACGGCCGTCGCGGGCCTGGCCATGGCCGGCATCGGCGCGGTCGGCATCGCCCAGCTGAGCTCGGTCGCCTCCACGGCCGAGTCGATCTCCGACTACCGGATGGCGCAGGCGCTCAACCTCAACGAGGCACGGATGGCCCTCCTCCAGGAGGACGCCATCCTGCTGGAGCACGTGGCGCTCACCGACGACGTCTCGCGGCGCCGCGCCGACGAGGAGATCCGGAAGAACGACGCCACGTTCGACCAGGCCTGGGAGCGGTACAAGAAGGCCGCGGGAACCCGGTCGATCGGCACCGTCACCGCCGCCGAGGGCGCCGTCACCCAGTACCGCGCCATCCGCGACGAGAACATGCTGCCCGCCAGCGAGGCCGGGGACGCCGTGACCTTCCGGGACACCCGCCTGCGCCAGAGCGAGGCGTTCAGCATCGCCAGGAACAACCTCGACGAGCTGGCCGCCGCCGAGACGAGCGCGGTGATCGCGGGCGGCAAGGAGATCCAGGACAACAAGACCGCCGCGATCCGGCTCGTGCTGGTGGTGCTCGTCGCCGGTCTGCTGCTGACCGGCGCCGTCGCCCTCGTCGTGGCCGGCGCGATCGTCCGGCCCGTCCGGCGCGTGCAGTCCGCCCTGGCCGCGATGGCGGCCGGCGACCTGACCGTCGCCGCCGAGGTGGACTCCGGCGACGAGGTCGGCCGGATGGCCGCCGGTTACGAGAGCGCCCGGCAGGCCGTACGCGGCACCGTGGCGGCCCTCGTGGAGGCCGCCGAGTCGCTGGACGACGCCTCGGCGCGCGTCTCGGCGTCCGCCGCCCGCATCGACGTCTCGGCCGCGACCGCCGCGGGCCAGGCGTCCTCGGCCACCGACTCGGCGAGCCTGGTCTCGCGGAACGTCGATTCGCTGGCGGCCGGGGCCGAGGAGACGGACATCGCCATGCGCTCCATCGCCGAGAGCGCGAACCAGGCGGCGCAGGTCGTCTCCCAGGCGATCTCGGTGGTGGAGAGCACCACGAACACCGTCGCGGAGCTGGGCACCTCGTCCGCCGAGATCGGCGACGTCGTCAAGGTGATCACCGCCATCGCCAAGCAGACCAACCTGCTCGCGCTGAACGCCACCATCGAGGCGTCCCGGGCGGGGGCCGCGGGCCGCGGCTTCGCCGTGGTCGCCAGCGAGGTCAAGGAACTCGCCCAGGAGACGGCGAAGGCGACCGAGGACATCTCCCGCCGGGTGGAGGCGATCCAGAACACCAGCGTCGGCGCGGCGACCGCCATCGCCGACATCCACTCGATCATCGCCCGGATCAACGAGCACCAGCTCGCCATCGCCACCGCCGTGGAGGAGCAGAGCGCCACCACCGGCGAGATGAGCGGCAGCATCAGCAAGGCGGCGCTCGGCACCCGCGACATCGCGGGGACCATCGACGAGCTCGCCGGCGCGACCCGCACCACCGCCGAGGACGGGCGCTCCGCCCAGGCCGCGGCGCAGGACCTGACGGCGACCGCGGAGCAGCTCCGCACGGTGGTGCGGAGGTTCCAGGTATGAGCCCCCAGGCCGCCCTGCCCGTCCCCCGATCCCCGCACCCGGAGAGAGAACCCGTGAAGAACCAGTCACGCCGCGGCCGGAACACGGCCGCGGGCGCCGTCGCCGCCCTGTCCTGCCTCCTGCTGAGCGCCTGCGGCACCGCGAACGCCGCCGAGGAGGCGGAGGCGAAACGGGCCGCCGCGTGCGCGCCGTACGCCGCCTACCAGGGGCACGACGGCACCGCCGTCAGCCTCCTCATCACCAGGGACCTCAACGACGTCAGGCTCCTGCAGGCCATGCGCGAGTTCTCCGACTGCACCGGGATCCGCCTCGACATCGAGGGGAACGCCGCCGTCGAGGACGAGGTGAAGAAGCGGGCCGGGACCGGGGACGCGCCGGACCTCGCCATGATCGCGCAGCCGGGCCTCATCGCGGACCTGGCGAAGGGCGGCAAGCTCAAGCCCGCGCCCCCCTCCGTCGTGAAGTCCGCCGAGGAGAACTGGACTCCCGGCTGGCTGGAGTACGGCTCCGTCGACGGCACCCTCTACGCGGTCCCCTACGACTCCAGCGTCAAGTCCTTCGTCTGGTACTCCCCCTCGGCGCTGAAGAAGGAGGGCCTCACGGTCCCGGAGACCTGGGACGAGCTCATGGCCGCCAGCGACAAGATCGCGGCCGCCGGGCGGACCCCCTGGTGCGTGGGCTTCGAGTCCGGCGGCGCGACCGGCTGGCCGGGCACCGACTGGCTCGAGGACGTGATGCTGCGCCTGTACGGCCCCGAGGTCTACGACCAGTGGGTCACGCACGCCATCCCCTTCGACGACCCGAAGGTCGTCAAGGCCGCGGAGACGGCGGCGGCCGTGATCAAGAACGACCGGTACGTCAAGGGCGGCGTGCGCGGCATCGCCAAGAACTCCTTCTCCCTGGCCGGACAGCCGATCATGGAGAACCAGTGCACGTTCTACCGGATGGCGTCCTTCTACGCGGGCAACTGGCCGCGCGGCACGAAGATCTCCGCCGACGGCGACGTGTTCGCCTTCCAGCTGCCGGCCATCGACCCGGCGCAGGGCAATCCCGCGCTCGTCGCCTCGACGTTCACCCTGGCCTTCAGCGACCGCCCCGAGGTCGTCGCCGTCCAGGAATACCTGACGACGAAGGACTTCGCCGACAAGCGGGTCGCGGTCGGCAGCTGGACCACGGCCAACAACAAGGTGGACCTCAGCCTCTACACCGGCGACATCGACAAGCTCTCCGCGGAGATCATGCGCGACCCCGGCACCGTCGTGCGCTTCGACGCCTCGGACCTGATGCCGGCGGCGGTCGGCGCCGGGTCCTTCTGGACCGGCATGACGGAGTGGGTCAAGGGCAAGGACACCCGATCGATGCTCGCGGAGATCGAGAAGTCCTGGCCCTGACGGGGCGGCGCGGTCCGGGTCACCCGACCGCCACCACGGTGGCGGCCGGGTGACCCGGTACGGGCCCACCGGCCCGCGCCGAGCCGCCGGGCGAGGCCGGCGGCCTCCTCACGGGTGAAGGACCCGGCGGTCCGCATCCGCCCGGCGGGGTCCGCTCCGCCCGGCGGAGGTCAGGCGAGCTTGTCCAGGACGGCGATGTCATCCGCGGTCAGGTCCAGGCGGATCGCGGCGAGGTTCTCCTCCAGGTGGGCGAGGGAGGAGGTTCCGGGGATGGCGAGCGTGACCGGTGAGTGGCCGAGCAACCAGGCGAGCGCCGTCTGGATGCGGGTCGCGCCGTACCGGTCGGCGACCTCGTCGAGGGCTCCGAGCTGCTCGGCGGTGGGGGCCATGCCGGGCGGGGCCTGGGAGAGGTCCAGGCCGGGGCGGAGCATCCCGGCGGCGAGGGGGAAGTAGGCGGTGAACGCGATGCCCTCGGCCTCGCACGCGGCCAGGACGTCGGCGCTGGAGCGGTCGAAGACGTGGAAGCGGTTCTGCACCGCCGTCACCGGTGCGATCGCGCGGGCCTCGGCGAGCTGGGCCGTGGTGACCCCGCTGAGTCCGAGGCTCCGGATCAGACCGCGCCGGTGCAGGTCGGCGAGGGCTCCGAAGGACTCGGCGAAGGGCGTCCCACCGGGGGGCAGCAGCCCGTCGCCGCCCACCCGCAGGTAGACCAGGTCGAGCCGGTCCTTTCCGAGCCGGACGAGGTTCTCCTCGACCTGCTCGCGCAGCCGCTCCGGTTCCGCGGCGGCTTCGAAGCCCTTCCGCTCGTCGCGGACCACGCCCACCTTGGTGGCGATGACCAGGTCGCCGGGGTAGGGGTGCAGGGCCTCCCTGATCAGGTCGTTGGCCACGTGCGGGCCGTAGAAGTCGCTGGTGTCGATGTGGGTGACGCCCGACTCCACCGCCCGGCGCAGTACGGCGAGCGCCGTGCCGCGGTCCTGCGGCGGTCCCCACACGCCGGGACCGGGCAGCCGCATCGCCCCGTAGCCGAGCCGTCCGACGGTCAGGCCGTCCGCGAGGCGCAGGCCGTCGCCGGTGGGACTGCCGGTGGGAATGGTCATTCACGGTCTCCTCGTGTCGTCCGCGGGCCGGTCGCCGCGCGGAGGGAGAGGCGGGCATGGATCGACTCGGTGGTGACCGCGCCGTCCGGAGTGCGGTCGAGCTTGCCCCGCCGCATGAGGTCGTGGACGCCCTGGCGGGTGATGCCCAGCATCGCCGCGGCGACCGAGACGCTCACCGCCGCCGCGGCCGGATGTCCGGCGCGCCTGGCGACGGCGCGGCCCAGCGGCGTGGCCCACCAGGCGGCCGGCGGGTCGAACGGCGCGTCACCCGGGTAGAGGGTGCTCACCAGGCGGATCGCCAGGTAGGCGGCCGCCCGGTCGTCCTCGCCGAGCAGCACGTCGGCCCAGGTCCGGCTTCTGGCCTCGAGCCGCTCACGCAGCCGTTCGCCCGCACCGGGCGGCTCGTCCTCGCCGAGCAGGATGTCCAGCGGGTCGAGCACTCTGCTGCCGACGATCCTCCGGAGATCCTCGGCCAGGACGTGACGCTCGTCCATGCTCGGTTCCACGCCCGCCTCCCTTCTACTTGACGTCGAGCATCAAGTACTTGTCGTTATATGTAAAGTAGACAGTCTACATATTGCTGACGGCTTCCCATGATCCTGACGGCGCGCAGGATGGGGTGGTATGAACCGTAAGGCCGTGCGGCTGGGCGTGATCCTGCTGGCGGCGCTGGCGGTGGCCGCCGTCTCGCTGGCCCTGCTGACGCCCTTCTCCTCCGGCTCCTCTCAGAGCTCCTCCGGCGGTGAACGCGGCCAGACCCCGCCCGGCGTGCGGGTGGAGCGGCTGGGCGAGCGGGACCACGTGCTCACCTTCGCCTCCGCCGCGCTCGGCCGCGAGGGCAGGGTCCGGGTGCTGCTGCCGGAGGGCTGGAAGCCGGGTTCGGGTCCGTGGCCGGTGCTGTACCTGCTGGACGGCTGCTGCCAGCCCGCCCCCGACTCCTGGGTGAGGGAGGGGGACGCCGTCCGGCTCACCTCGCCCTACCCGGTGATCACGGTCATGCCGGAGGGCGGCGCGGTCGGCTTCTACTCCGACTGGCGCAGGGGCCCCAAGTGGGAGACCTTCCACCTGACCGAGGTCCGCGCGATCCTGGAGCGCGACTACGGCGCCGGGGACCGCCGGGCGGTGGCCGGGCTCTCCATGGGGGGATTCGGCGCGGTCTCCTACGCGGCCCGCCATCCCGGCATGTTCCGGGCGGCGGCCTCCTTCTCCGGGGTGCTGGACAGCACCGAGAGCGCGCCCTGGCTGCTGGGGCGCCACGGCGAGGACCTCCGCGACCTGTGGGGCCCGCCGGACGACTCCGAGCAGGCGGCGCACAACCCGGTCGCCCTGACCTCCAAGCTCGCGGGCGTGCGCCTCTACGTCTCCTGCGGGGACGGCGCCCCCGGTCCGCTGGACGACCCGTCCGCGTCCCGGGACGACGGCGAGGCCACTCTGCTCACCCAGTCCGAGGAGTTCGCCCGGCGCGCGGGGAAGGACGGCCTGGAGGTCACCACGGACTTCTACGGGCCCGGGACCCACAGCTGGCCGTACTGGCGGCGCGCGCTGGAGCGCTCGCTGCCCCTGCTCATGGACGCGGTCGGCGCCTCCCGCTGAGGTGGTCCGGACCGCGGCACCGCGCCCGTCACCGGGATGCGCGATGGGCGCGCAGCCAGGCGGCGGCGAAGTCGACGAGATCGCGCTGCCGCATCAGCAGCGCGGCCGCCGCCCCGACCTGTGCCCGCCGTACCGCGCCGAGCACGGCGGCGAACGCCGCGCCCCGCCGCCGCGAAGTCGGTGTCGTCGGTGGCGGGCTCGGCGAAGCGGACCCAGCGGCGCTCCCCGCCGACCAGCAGGGGCGCGCCGTTGGGCACGGTCTCGCGCGGCAGCCCGCTGCGCGCCTCCGCCAGGTGCAGTGAGGTGTTCTTGTCGTGCCCGACGCCGAGGAGGAGCACCCGGCCGCCGAGATCGTAGACCGCCGAGAGAGGGGAGCCCTCCCCCACCGGGTCGTCGAGGTCGTGCCGGTCCGTGATCGCGGCGGCGTGCCGTCCCCAGGCGGCGAACGAGCGGTGCGGATGACCGCTGCGCCGGGCGCCGGGCATGGTCCGCAGCGCCTCGGCGACCGCGCCCATCGACCGCGACGGCGTCCACTCGGGGTCGTAGGGCGGCATGGAGCGGCGGATCGTCTCCCACCAGGCTTCGGGCACGGCCGGATCGGCCAGATAGGCCGGGTCGCACAGCTGCCACGACTGGGCGGGCGCGACCAGGGTGCCGCGCTCCCCCACGGCCTCCCGCAGGGCGAGCACCACGGCCTCGGCGCCGCCGACGACGTGCCCGACCCGGGAGAGGGCGCAGTGCACGATCAGCACGTCGCCGTCCGCCACCCCGAGCCGGCGCAGTTCCGCCACCAGGCGCGTCACCGTCAGCGGCTCCGTCAGCGGCTCCGTCAGGGGCTCCGGCAGCGGCTCCGCGGCGGGCGCGGTCAGGGGCTCCGGCAGGGGCTCCGCGGCGGGCGCGGTCACCGGGTGCTCCACGGCTACCCCAGCCGCCAGACGTGGAAGGCGGGACCGTCGGCCGGCAGGGTGAGCAGGCCGTCGGCGTCCGGGGCGAGGTCGGCTCCGCCGTACAGGGCGGTGGCGCCGGCGCCGAGCAGGGTCCGGAGCGGGTGGTGGGCGGCGCGGGCGGCCAGGACCAGCAGGCGCTCCGCCCGCGCGCTCGCGTACGAAGGCCAAGGCGTCGCCGGAGGCGTGCAGCCAGCGCAGGCCGCCTTCGCGCAGCGCGGGCTCACCCCGGCGCAGCGCGAGCAGGGCGCGGTAGGCGCCGAGGGTCCGACTGTCCCAGCTCTCCGGGCGGTCCCACGGCATCGTGCGGCGGGCGTCCTCCCCCCACGCGCCCTCCAGGCCGAGCTCGTCGCCGGCGAACACCATGGGCGTGCCGGGCAGGGTGGCCATCAGCCCCGCGGCGACCTCGACGAGCGCGGTGTCCCCGCCGCAGACCGTGCGGATCCTGGCGGTGTCGTGGGAGCCGAGGATCGACCAGGAGTGCGCCAGCGAACGCCAGGACATCAGGCCGGAGAAGGCCCGCATGGTCGCCACCGCCTCCCCGCCGGAGATCCTGGGGATCTCGGCGGGGACGCCGAGGAACGGCAGGCGGACCTCGGGGCCGCGCAGCCAGCTCCACACCGGCCGGGTGAACCCGGCGTAGTTCATCGTCCCCTGCCAGCCGTCGGCGTCCAGGTCGCCGGTCGCGTCGTGGGCGTGTTCGGCGACCAGCAGGCCGTCCGGGTTCTCCGCGGCGACCGCCCTGCGGATCCGGCGGGCGACCTCGTGGGTGAGGTCGGCGTCGCGCAGCCGTCCCGTCATGTTGGCCACGTCGATCCGCCAGCCGTCCAGGCCGAAGCGGAGCCAGCGCCGGACCACCGCCTCCATCTCGGCGGTCAGCCGCTCGCTGGACCAGTCGAACTTGGGCAGGGAGGGCACGCCCATCCACGCCTCGTAGCCGAGGTCACCGTCGGTGAAGAAGAACATCTCCCGTTCCGGGGCGTCCTTGTCCTTCAACGCGGCCCTGAACCAGGGATGGGTGTCGCCGCAGTGGTTGCTCGTGAGATCACCCAGGATGCGCATGCCCCGGCGGTGCGTCTCGTCGATCAGCGCCCGGTAGGCGGCGTCGCCTCCCAGCAGCGGGTCGACCTCGGCGAAGGAGGCCGCGTTGTAGCGGTGGTTGGACGCGGCGGGGAAGACCGGGGTCAGGTAGAGCGTGTCCGCGCCGAGGGCGGCGACGTGGTCGAGGCGGGCGCGGATCCCGTCCAGGTCTCCGCCGAAGACCTGCCGGGGGGTGGTCGGGCCGGTGCCCGCCACGGGGTCGTCCCAGGCGCACGGGATCGCCCACTCCGGCAGGTCCCGGCGGACGCCGGAGGAGGCGAACCGGTCGGGGAAGATCTGGTAGATCACGCCGCCGGCCGCCCAGGCGGGCGGAGCCGCATGGGTGACCAGCCGGAAGTCGGTGGCGTCGGGCACGTCGTGGCCGGTCAGGCCGGCGGCGGTCAGCCACCGGTAGCCTCCGCCCGGCCGGCTGAGCAGGAAGCGGTAGCGGGTCACCGGGTTGCGGGCCACGACATCGGCCCGCCACCAGATCTCGTGCTCGGTCTCCCGGTCGATCACCGCCTCGGTGAAGTGCGGCTCCCCGTCCGGCGTGGTCCGCACGTGCACGCCGGAGCGGTGGTCGCGCGGGGTGCGGACGAGGACGGTGACCGTCTCGCCGGGCTCCGGCGCCTGCGTGGCGACGTGGTCCGGCGAACCGTCGTGGTGGAATCCCTGGTCTAGCATGATCATCCTTTCACGGCGCCCGCGGTGAGCCCGTGGACGATGTATCTCTGCAGGAACTGGAAGACGGCGACCGTCGGGATCGCGGTGAGCAGGGTGCCCACGGCGAACATCCCGAAGCTGGAGTTGCGCTGCCCGGACAGGAGGCTGAACAGGCCGACCGCGAGAGTGCGGGAGTCGTCGCCGGTGAGGAAGACGCTGGCGACGAGGAACTCGTTGATCGTCGCGATGAAGACGAGCAGCGCGCTGATGGCCAGGACGGGCGCGGACAGCGGGAGGATCACCTTTCGGAACGCCTCCGTGGGGGTGCAGCCGTCGATGAGCATGGCGTCGTCGAGCTCCTTCGGGATCGTGTCGAAGAAGCCCTTGATCAGCCAGGTGTTCACGCCGACCTGGCCGCCGACGTAGAGCAGGGTGACGCCCCAGACGCTGTTGAGCCCGAAGACCGGCCAGTTCTCGCTGATCACGCCGAAGATGATGTACAGCGGGACGATCGCCAGGAACTGCGGGAACGCCTGGATGACCAGCAGCGCCACCAGTCCGACGCGGCGGCCGGTGAAGCGGAACCGGCTGAAGGCGTAGGCGGAGACGGCCGAGACCGCCACCGACAGGGCCGCGGTGAGCCCGGCGATCAGGATGGAGTTGACGTACCACGTCGCGAAGCGCGTGGTGGAGAACAGGTCCTCGACGTTGCCGAGACCCGCGCCCTCGGGCAGCAGCGTCGTCGAGCTGAGCGTGCCGAGCGGGTTGAGCGCCGCGGAGACCACGAACAGGATCGGGAAGAGGGCGAAGGCGGTGATCGCGACGGCCGCCACGTGCCGCAGGGCGGTTCCGTGCTTCAACGGTCCACCTCCTGGAAGACCCGGGTGCGCCGGAAACTGACGATCGAGAGCACGGCCACGATCAGGTAGACGTAGACGGACATCGCCGACGCCAGGCCGTACTGGGCCCCCTGCTGGCCGAAGGCCAGCCGGAAGGTGTAGGTGATGAGCAGGTCCGTCGCGCCCACCGCCGGGTTGTCGGCCGGGAACGGGCCGCCGGAGGTGATCAGGAAGACCCCGTTGAAGTTGTTGAAGTTGAACGCGAAGGAGGACACCATCAGCGGGGCCAGCGCGAGCATCAGCAGCGGGAAGGTGACCTTCCTGAACCGCTGCCAGCCGGTCGCGCCGTCCACCTGGGCCGCCTCCAGGTACTCCGACGGGATCGTCTGCAGCGCGCCGGTGGCGATCAGGAACATGTAGGGGAACCCCAGCCAGAGCTGGACCAGCAGGACCGAGATCCGGGCGGTGAGCGGCTCCCCCAGCCAGTCGACGTCTAGGCCGAGCATCCTGTTGACGAGGCCGAAGTCGGTGTTGAACATGTCCCGCCAGACCAGCAGCATCGCGAAGGCCGGCATCGCGTACGGCAGGACGGCCAGCGTCCGGTAGAACCGCACGGCCCGCATCCGGGGGTGGTGCAGCACCAGCGCGAAGGCGATCCCGAGCGCGGCGGTGAGCGCCACGACGGAGGCGGCGTAGACCACGTTCCACCCGAAGACGCCGAGGAAGTGGGCGTTGATCTGCGGGTTCGTGATGGCCGCGGCCAGGTTGGCCAGGCCCACGTCCACCTTCCAGCCCTGGGGCAGCGCGGTGCCGTCCGCGGCGGTGAACCGGCCCCGCTCCTCATCGGCCGTCCAGACCCCGCCCCGGCCGGTGACGCAGTCGCACCCGAGGTCGTAGGCGAGTTCCGCCCTGCCCCGGTAGGCCCTCGACAGGCCCTGGCTGCGGATCGCGCCGCCCTCGACCGGGACGGCCAGCTCGGTGACCTCCGTTCCCCGGGCGGAGGCCTGCGCGGCGGTCAGCACGGTGTACCCGGCGGCGGCGGTGACCCGCCCGCCGGGGCCGAGCACGGCGTCCTCCAGCGGCCGCAGGCCGTCGGCGGTGCCCGCGTAGGCCCGGCCCCGGGCCGCCAGCAGGAAGACCAGTTCGCCGTCCCGCTCCGCCACGGTGAGCCGGAACTCCTCCGAACCGGGCTCCCGCCTGACCGAGGAGGTCTCGATCGCGGTGATCGCCTCCTGCTTGGTGCCCAGATGGCCGTCGCCGATGTTGGTCAGCGCCAGCGACATCGTGTGGAGCACGGGGAAGACCTGGAAGGCCAGGACCAGGAGGGTGGTGGGGAGCAGGTACTTGGCCGGCAGGCGGCGCGGGGTCAGGTAGACGTAGAGGCCGGCGGCGGTGACGGCCGCGACGATCGCCGTCCCGGTCCAGTTCTCCGCCGAGACGAGCGGGGCGGCCGCCCAGAGCGCGATGGAGACGATCAGTCCGAGCGTCAGGAACCGCGCCGCGATCCCGCTCGCGCTCCCCCGGCCAGCTCCGCTCCGGCGGGGTCGCCTCCTCGGCGGCGGCGGGCCCG
>NZ_CDRNDK010000059.1:0-10672 GCF_977012225.1 Planomonospora algeriensis
GCCTGCTCGTCCCGCTGGAGCGCTCCGCCGCCGCGGCCGCGCTGCCGGTCCCGCTGGCCGACCCCGCCGACCCGGCCACCCCCTTCCTGTCCGGGCTCACCGCCCGCACCCCCGGTGAGCTGACCGCCATGCTCGGATCCACACCGCACACCCCCGAGACCCTGCTCGCCCTCGCCCGGATGAGCGCCGAGCACGGCGCCGGGGAGACGGACGACCTGCTCGTCCGGGCCGCCCGCGAACTGCCGGGCGACTGGCGGGTCCTGTGGTGCCGGGGCGTGCACGAGCTGGTCTCGGGCGACCTCGCGAAGGCCGCGGAGGTCTTCGACCGGTGCTACGACCTCCTGCCCGGCGAGTGCGCGCCCCGGCTGGCCCTGGCGTTCTGCCTGGAGTGCGCCGGGGACCCGCGGGCGGCGGCACGCCGGTACGAGACGGTGCAGCGCACCGACCGCTCCTACGTGAGCGCGTCCTTCGGCCTGGCCAGGACCCTCCTGGCGGCGGGTGATCCGGACGGGGCGATCGCGGTCCTCGACGGGGTCCCGCCGAGCTCCAGCCACTTCGTCGCGGCGCGGCTGGCCTGCGTGGCGGCGGCCGTACGGGAGCGGGACCCCGCCGCGCTGGACGCCGGGACGCTCACCGGGATCGGCGCGCGCCTGGACGACCTGGCCGACCTGGACCCGCGCCGCCGGGGGGAGCTGGCCGCCGAGGTGCTGGAGAGGGCGCTGGTGTGGCTCGGGTCCGGTCGCGGCCGCGGCTCCGGGACGATCCTGGGCGTGCCGTTCACCGAACGCGCGCTCCGCCGGGAGCTGGAACGCCTCTACCGCGGGCTCGCCCGCGGCGCGGCCACCACCGCCGAGCGGCACGCGCTGATCGACCGCGCCAACGCCACCCGCCCCCGGACGATGCTGTGACGGGCCGCGCCGAAGGGTTCTGCCCGTACTGCGGCGCGGGCGTGCTGGCCGGCGACCTCTTCTGCGAGCAGTGCGGCCGCGGGCTCTCCTCGGCCCGGTGCGCGCGGTGCGGGCCCGCGCCGGTGGACCCGGACGGCTACTGCGAGCGCTGCGGCCTGAGGCAGCCCACCGGACGCGACCACGCCGAGACGACGGCGGGCGGCGCGGCGGGGGCCGACGGGTGCGGCAGCCGGGCGAGCACGGCCGCGACGAGCAGCGCGATCGTCCGGGTCTCCTTGTCCATGCCCCACAGCACCAGGCAGTGCGGGTCGTACTTGGGGGCGAGCCGGTGCACCGAGCCCCGGACGCCGAAGCGGACGTGCCCGTTCTCCAGTCCGGCGGCCGGGGTCCACTCCACGCCGGTCAGCTCGGACAGGGCGATCCGCTGCGGGCCGGCGGACTTCTTGGTCGACTCCACCGCCCAGTTCCACTCCAGGCGGACCGACTCGCCGTCGAACGTCGCGGTCCCGTCTCCCGCCGACGCCGTCAGCGGCACGCTCGGGCCGGGCATCAGGTAGCGGGAGACCGGCCCGTCCGGCACCTGGTCGATGACCAGGGCGTTGCGCACCTCGTCCACGAAGTAGTCGGCGACGCCGGTGCGGTCGGGTTCGACGGCCAGCTGGTAGGGGTCGGCCGAGTCCGGGATGCGGCCGCGTGCGGCCTGGTTGAACGGGTCGGCGCCCTCACGCAGGCGCAGCCGGAGCCGTCCGCCCTTCTTGCCGGGCTCGTGGGAGACGCCGGCCACCGCCTCCAGCGGTACGGTCACCTCGCCGAGCAACTGCCGCAGCTTGTGCACCCCCCGGTCACGGCCCGGCACGATCCGCAGGATCTCCCCGTCGAACGTCCACGTCCCGTCCCGCCCCATGACCTCCGCCATATGCCCGATCTTACGCAGAAGCGGACTTCTCCGGCCGAGACCGGGCCGTGGGGACGGGAGCGGGCCGTGGGGGCGGGAGCGTCGCCGAACCCGGCACCCCGGCGCGGCGGAGGGTCTTCTATCCTTTCAATTCCATTCCACTCCCGATCCGGCAGGCGAAGGAACCCTCGTGACCTCCTCGGTGACCTCCTCGGACTCTTCCCCCTCCCCGGCTCCGAACGCCGCGGAGCTGACCGCCGAGCGCGACCGCGCCCGGCGCGACTACGAGGAGCTGGTCCGGCGCGGCCTCTCACTCGACCTCACGCGGGGCAAGCCGTCGCCGCGCCAGCTCGATCTCGCCGAGGCGCTGCTGACGCTGCCCTCGGGCGGCCACCGCGCCGCCGACGGGACCGACACCCGCAACTACGGCGGGCTGCAGGGCCTGCCGGAGCTCCGGGAGATCTTCAGCGGTCTCCTGCAGGTCCCGGCGGCGCAGTTGGTGGCGGCGGGCAACTCCAGCCTCACGCTGATGCACGACTCCGTCGTGCACGCGCTGCTCAGCCGTCTGCCGGGCGCCGAGCGCCGGTGGGCGGACGAGCCCAGGATCGCCTTCCTCTGCCCGGTCCCCGGATACGACCGGCACTTCGCCCTGTGCGAGCGGTTCGGCATCGAGCTGATCCCGGTGCCGATGACCGCCGACGGCCCCGACATGGACGTCGTGGAGGACCTGGTCCGCGAGGACGCCCAGATCAAGGGCATCTGGTGCGTGCCGAAGTACAGCAACCCCGACGGCGTCTGCTACAGCGACGAGACCGTGCGCCGCCTGGCGGCCATGCCGGCCGCGGCCCCGGACTTCCGGATCTTCTGGGACAACGCCTACGCCGTCCACCACCTGACCGAGGACCGGGTGGAGATCGCCGACCTGCTGGTGCTCTGCGCCGAGAGCGGCAACCCCGACCGGGCCTTCGTCTTCGGCTCCACCTCGAAGATCACCTTCGCCGGTGCCGGGGTCGCCTTCTTCGGCTCCTCCCCGGCCAACGTGGCCTGGCTGATCGGCAACCTGGGCAAGGGCACCATCGGCCCGGACAAGATCAACCAGCTCCGCCACGTGGAGTTCCTCCGCGACGCCGACGGCGTGCTCGCGCACATGGAGCGCCACCGCGAGCTGCTGCGGCCGAAGTTCGACGCGGTGGAGGCGATCCTGAGCAAGGAGCTGGGCGGCACGGGCCTGGCCACCTGGTCGCGTCCGGCGGGCGGCTACTTCGTCAGCCTCGACGTGCTGGAGGGTTGCGCACGCGAGGTGGTGCGCCGCGCGACCGAGGCGGGCATCGCCCTGACGCCCGCCGGGGCGACCCACCCGTACGGGAAGGACCCCCGCGACAGCACCATCCGCATCGCGCCCAGCTACCCCGAACTGGAGGAGCTGGAGCTGGCCATCGCCGGCCTGACCGTGTGCGTGCGGCTCGTCGCCACCGAGAAGCTGCTGGAGACGGCCCGCTGACGCGTGGCTGAGGCCCGTGGGGGCTTCCCGCTGAGCACCGCGGGAAGCCTCGGCGACGGCTCCGGCCGTACCTCCTGAGGGCCGCCGGGGCGGATCCCCCGGTCGCTTCGCGGACTGCTCCGCCGAGGAGGCGGGAACACCGCGGCGGAGCAGTGATCTATGGGACATGCTGGGATCAAGAGGCCGCGGGTGGTTCGAGCCGGAGGGACGGGACTATGGCCGTCGGGTTCCGCAAGGTCGCCGGTGACATCAAGGCGCGCCGCAATCTGGACGTGTACGCCGTGGCCGCCGTCACCGTGGTCTTCGCGGTCCTGTCGACGATCGGCGACGTGCTGCCCGACAACCTCAAGTGGACCGTCGTCCTGGCCGGGATCGGCCTGCTCGTCTACCGGGTCGCGGTGCCTCCCGAGCCCGCGCGGAAGCAGGACGACCTACTGGGCGACCGCTCGGCCTACGAGCAGGTCCCGCTGCACGTCCGCTTCCGGCAGGCGCGGGACGTGCGGATCCTCGCGCCCTCGGCGGTGAACCTCCTCTCGCCGCAGACCTGTGAGCTGCTGCGGAGCACCGTGCTCTCCCGTGCGGACGGCACGCTCCGGGTGCTCGTCCTCGATCCCGCCGAGACCGCGGCGATCGGGATCGCCTCGGCGCAGCTCGACGACTCCGTCGACCTTCCCGTGCAGCGGCTGCCCGACGCGGTGCGCACCACGGTCGGCCATCTGCGGGCCATGGGCCGCTGGCAGGTGAAGGGCGACTTCGGGGCACGGCTGCTGCCCTACAGCCCCGGTTTCAGCCTCATCGCACTGGATCCGGACACCGCTCACGGAAAGGTGATCGTCGAGACGCACGGGTTCCGCAACACCTCGACCGCCTCCCGCATGCACCTGGAACTCACCAGGGAGAACAGCCCGCACTGGTACGGCTACTGGCTCCAGCAGTTCGAGCACGCCTGGCAGACCGGCTCGCCCCTCGACGGCGTGGCCACGGCCTCCGATCCCGCCCAGACCTGAGGACGGCTCGGACGAGGGGGTGCGGAAGCAACGAGGAGGGAATCGGGGAGCCGGGGGAGCAGGACCGGAAAGTTGTCACGGACGTGAGCGATGCCGACGGGCGGAATGTGCGTCGGTGTCAGGAGACGCCCTCCTGACACCGGGGTAACGTCCGAAGCCAGGAGGCGCCCGTGTCCGCTGTCCATGACGTCGAACGCCCGCCGGCCGACATCCCCCGCGAGTTCGCCGAGGTGTTCCGGCCCTACTTGGACGACCTGGCCGACGAGATGATCGGGGAGATCCGGGCGAGCGTGCCGGAGTACTCCCGGCCGAGCGGCGCCTACGCGCGCATCGTACGGCGGGCCGTGGAGGAGGCGCTCGCCGGGTTCGTGAACCGGGTGGGGGACCGGAGGGTGAGCCGGGCCCGGCTGCTGGAGGTCTACCGGGGGATCGGCGGCGGCGAGGCGAGCGAGGGCCGCCCGCTGGACTCCCTCCAGTCCGCGCTGCGCATCTGCGCCCGGGTCGCCTGGCGGAGGCTGGCCGCGGAGTCCGAGCGGCTGAACCTCTCCCGGCAGCGCATGTGCGACATCGGGGAGGCGATCCTGGTCTACCTGGACGAGATCGCCGCGGCGGCGGCCGAGGGTTACGCGCAGGCGCAGGCGCGGGCGGCGGGAGAGCTCGAACTGCGCCGCCGCAGGCTGCTCAACCTGCTGGTGGCCGATCCGCCGCCCGACGCGCGGGCGGTGGAGGACCTGTCCCGGTCGGTCGGCTGGACACCGCCGCGCACGCTGGCCTGCGTGGCGCTGGCCGCGCGCAGGCCGGGTGAACTGCCCCGGCCCGGCCTCCCGCCCGACGTGCTCGCCGACCTCGACCGTTCCGACCCCTGCCTGGTCGTGCCCGACCCGGACGGCCCGGGCCGGCAGGCACTCCTGCGCCCCCTGCTCTCCGACTGGACCGTGGCCGTCGGGCCCGCGGTCAGGGTGGGGGAGGGCACGCTCTCGCTGCGGCTGGCCGTACGGGCGCTGGACCTGGCACGCCGGGGCGTGCTCGCCTCCGACACGGTGATCAGGGTGTCCGACCACATGTCGACGATCATGATCTTCCGGGACGAGACGCTGATCGAGCTGATGGAGCGGACGCGGCTCGCTCCGCTGCGCGGGCTCAAGCCCGGCCAGCGCGACCGGCTCGCCGAGACGCTGCTGGCCTGGCTGCAGAGCGGTTACAACGCCAACGAGGCCGCGCTACGGCTGCACATCCATCCGCAGACCGTGCGCTACCGGCTCCGCCAGGCCGTCGAGCTCTTCGCCGACCAGCTGAAGGACCCGGACGGCCGGTTCGAGCTGGAGGCCGTCCTGCGGGCCTGGGCGCTGCGCGCCGGCAAGAGCGGCGATCGCGCCCGCTCCCTCTTCGACCGCGCCTGACGCCTCTCCGGTCGCGCCCGCTTCTTCCCCGATCGTGCTTCACGCCTCCCCGGACCGCCCGGGAGCGCCACGGATGCGAGCATCGGATCCGGTACGGGACCAGGGGGCGGATTTCGGATGTCACACGATCGGGGGCTGTCCCGTCCCCATGACGTGAAGAGCGATCTCGACGGGCTCGCGGTGGAGTTCCACGCGATCCGGTCCCGGCTGGTCGGAGTGGCCTACGGGCTGCTCGGCACCGTGGACGAGGCCGACGACGTGGTGCAGGACGCGTGGCTGCGGCTGGTCCGGGCCGACCGGACGGAGATCCGGGACGTCACCGGCTGGCTGGTGGTCACGGTCTCCCGGCTCGCCCTGGACGTGCTCCGTTCCGCACGCGTGCGCCGGGAGGAGTACGTGGGGCCGTGGCTGCCCGAACCCGTGGTGGAGGAGGCCGATCCGGCCGAGCGGGTGACGCTGGACGAGTCGATGAGCCTGGCGATGCTGGTCGTGCTGGAGTCGCTCAGCCCGGCCGAGCGCACCGCGTTCGTGCTGCACGACGTGTTCGGGCTGTCGTTCGCCGAGGTGGGCCAGGCGGTCGGGCGCACGCCCGCGGCCTGTCGCCAGCTGGCGGCCCGCGCGCGGCGGCACGTCTCGGCCCGCGCGCCCAGGTTCGACGTGGACACCACCGAGCACCGCAGGGTGGTGGCCGCCTTCGCCGAGGCGTCGGCGGGCCGGGACCTCGGCGCCCTGCTGGCGCTGCTCGACCCGGACGTGGTGCTCCGCAGCGACGGCGGCGGGGTGGTCAGAGCCGCCCGGCGGCCGATCCTGGGCGCGGACCGGGTGGCCCGCTTCGTGCTGGGCGTGGCCGAGCGCTTCGGTGCGAGCCACCGCCTGCGGCCGTCCACGGTCAACGGCCGGCCGGGTCTGCTCCGCTTCCGGGGGAAGGACCTCGTCTCGGTGATGGGGCTGACCGTGGCGGACGGCCGGATCACCGAGATCGACACCGTGATGAATCCCGAGAAACTGAGGAGAGTCCGATGAAGGCACGGATGAACGTCGCGGAGCTGGCTCCGGAGGCGTACAAGGCGATGCTGGGCCTGGAGGGGTTCCTGCGCACCAGCACGCTGCCGCACGCCACGCTGGAGCTGGTGAAGCTGCGCGCCAGCCAGATCAACGGCTGCGGGTTCTGCGTGGACATGCACGCCCACGAGGCGAAGAAGGCCGGGGAGAGCGACGAGCGGCTCTTCTCGGTGGCGGCCTGGCGGGAGGCGCCGTACTTCACCGACGCCGAGCGGGCGGCGCTCGCCCTCGCTGAGGAGGCCACCAGGCTGGCCGACCGGGGCGAGGCCGTACCCGACGCGGTCTGGGAGGAGGCGGCCCGGCACCACGACGAGAAGACGCTCGCCGCGCTGGTCGTGGCGATCGCCACGATCAACGCGTGGAACCGCATCTGCGTGACCACCCGGCAGATCGCCGGCTCGTACCGCCAGGGCTGACGGCGCACCGATCGCCCCGACCGGACCGGCGGCCCGCCCGCTGTACGGCCTCCCGGGCGGCGGACGCCTCTGCGATCATGCCGGGATGACGGAGAACGACGGGAACACGGCCGCGAGGCCGAGCAGGCGGGAGATCTCCGAGGCCGTCGGCGATCTGGGGTGGCGGTACGTCCTGGGTGCCCTGCAGACGACGGTACGGGTGTCCTCGCTGCGCCAGGCGGCCGACGTCGCCGCGCGGATGGTGGCGGCGGCCGGTGACGGGGCCGACGGCGGCCTCTGGATGGACGTGCGCGGCGACCGGCTGGTGCTCACCCTGCAGTCGCTCGCCGCGGCGACGGTGACCTCCGCGGAGGTGGAGCTCGCCGGCCGGATCTCCGCGGCCGCACGGGGACTCGGCCTGCGGCTCTCACCCGGGGTCGCCGACCCGGAGCCGCGGTCGGTCCAGCTCGTCGAGATCGCGATCGACGCGCTGGACATCACCCGGATCCGCCCCTTCTGGAAGGCGGTGATGGGCTACGTCGACGAGGCCGGCGCGGACGGCCCGGAGGACCCGCTCGTCGACCCGTTCCGCCACGGCCCGGCGATCTGGTTCCAGCAGATGGACGAGGCCAGGCCGCAGCGCAACCGCATCCACCTGGACGTGTCCGTCCCGCACGACGAGGCGCCCCGCCGGATCGAGGCGGCCCTGACCGCCGGAGGCGTGCTCCTGTCGGAGGAGCACGCCCCGTCCTTCTGGGTGCTGGCGGACGCGGAGGGCAACGAGGCCTGCGTGACGACCTGGCAGGGCAGGGACTGAGGCGGGCCCGGTGCGGGCCGCCGTCCGGTCGGGCGGTCAGTTCTTGGGGATGACCGGGAGCCGCTCCGGACGCCGGACGATGTGCCCGGTGGTCCACGGCACGGCGTCCGCCGGTTCGGCCAGGGCGAGGCCGGGGAGCCGCGCGGTCAGCACGGCGAACGCCTCGACCAGCTCCAGGCGGGCCAGGTTCGCGCCGAGGCAGTAGTGGGCGCCGCGGCCGAACGCCAGGTGCCCCGGGCCGTCGCGGCCGATGACGAAGCGGTCGGGATCGGGGAAGGCCGCGGGGTCGTGGTTGGCCGCGCAGGGCGGGGCCATGACGGCCTCGCCCCGCCGTACGCGGCCGCAGGAGAGCTCGACGTCCTCGGTGGCGACGCGGAGCAGGCCGACATCCCCGGGCTCCTCCATGCGGAGCAGTTCCTCGACGGCGGGCGCGACCAGCTCGGGGGACTCCACCAGGCGGGCGTACTCGCCACCCGGGCCCAGCAGCCGGAGCAGGGCGCGGGACAGCACTGAGGCCGTCGTCTCGTGACCGGCGAGGAAGAGCCCGAGCGTGATGCGGATCAGCTCCTCCTCGTTGAGCTTGTCGCCCTCGTCGTGGGCCTCGATGAGCGCGGTGAGCAGCCCGTCACCGGGGGCGAGGCGGTGCGCGGCGATGAGCTCGGCGATGTAGGACCCGAACTCGATCATCGAGGCGATCTGCTCGTCGGGGGTGAGCGCCGAAGTGGAGAGTGCGGCGTCGGACCACTCCCGGACCCGCTCGACGTCGAGGTCCTCGACGCCCATGACGTCGCAGATCACCTGGACCGGCAGGGGGAAGGCGAAGCGGGAGACGAAGTCGGCCGGGCCGTCCTGCTCCAGCATCTCGTCGATCAGCCGGTGCGAGATCGCGCGCACCCGGGGACGCCACGCCTCGATCTGCCGGGGGGTGAAGGTCCCGGACAGCAGCCGCCGCAGCCGGGTGTGGCGCGGCGGGTCCATGGCGATGATGCTCCCGGGGGCGTCGGCGAGGTCGAACCCGGGGAGGAAGCGCGGGGCCCCGGGGTAATCGAGCTCCCGGGAGAACCGCGGGTCGCTCAGGACCGTGGCGACGTCGTCGTACCCTACGGCCAGCAGGGCGCGGTCCCCGCTGGGCATCTCGACCGGTCCGAGGGGTTCCTCACGGTGACGGCGGCCGTACTCGGCGGGAGGGCCCTGGTGCGGCCCTGGGGCGAACGGGAACTGCGCGGCGTCCGACATCAACCGACCGTATCAACGGAACCTCCGGCGGGGAAGGAGCCCTCCCCGGACCCCGGTAGGAGCGATCCGCCCCCGGGTTCGGAGTTCGCGCCGTCTCCGGGTTCGGAGTTCGCGCCGTCCCTGGGCTCGGAGTCCGCGCCGGTTCCGGGGACCGTGCGCCGGTTTCCCGTGCCGGGACGGGGGCATTCGCCCGTCATGATGCGCAACCTGGTCAGAGGAGCCGCAGGGGGCGCGCTCGCCACCGCGGTGATGAGCGTGGTGATGATCGCCGGGGAGAAGGCCGGGCTGATGGGTGACCAGCCGCCCGAACGCATCGTCCGCGCCGCCCTCCCCGGTCCCCGGCACCGGCCCAAGCCGGGTGAGGGAGTGCTCGGCGCGATCGCCCATTTCGGATTCGGCGCCGGCGCGGGCGCGCTGTACGGCCTGCTCTCCCGCGGGCGGCGGGTCGCTCCGTCGCTCGGCGTCGTCTACGCCCTGGGGATCTGGGTCGGCAGCTACGCGGGCTGGGTGCCCCGCCTGGGGATCCTGCCCTCGATCCCGCACGACCGTCCGGGGCGCCCCCTGGTGATGGGCACGGCTCACGTGGTGTACGGCGCGGCGCTCGCTCTCGCACTGAACCGGATGAACGGCACGGACCATGCCGGATGCGGGTGAGACGGATCCGGCGTGTTCCCGCAGGGCTTCCCTCCTTTCCCGCGGGTATGGACGGGTGAGGGCCCATCGGGGCCGTGCGCCGACCGAACGGGGGCGGGGAAATGGAGATCGTGTCGTTCCGCACTCCGGGTCTCGGTGACCAGAGCCACCTGCTGGTCCACGAGGGCCGGGGGGTGCTCGTCGACCCCCAGCGCGACGTCGACCGGTTCCTGCGGGTCGTCGCCGAGCGGGACGTGGAACTGCGGTTCGTGCTGGAGACCCACCTGCACAACGACTACGTCTCGGGCGCCGAGCAGGCCGCCCTGCGCACCGGGGCCGAACTGGTGTTGCCCGCCGCCGCGGCGGCCGCCTACCGCCACACCCCCGCCTTCCACCTGGAGGACCTCGCGGACGGGCGGGGCCTGGTCGTCCGCCCGATCCACACCCCGGGCCACACCCCCGAGCACACCAGCTACCTGGTGCTGGCCGACGGCGAGCCGGCGGCGGTCTTCTCCGGCGGCAGCCTGCTGGTGGCCTCGGCCGGCCGTCCCGACCTGCTGGGCCCCGAGCGGGCCCGCACCCTGGCCCGCCTGCAGTACGGCTCGCTGCGCCGGCTGGCGGCCCTGCCTCCGCGGACCGGTCTGTTCCCCACCCATGGAGAGGGCTCGTTCTGCACCTCTTCCGGCGCGGGCCGGCACACCTCCACCATCGGGGCGGAGCTCCTCGGCAACCCGCTCCTGGCCCTCGCCGTCGGACCCACGGGCTCCGAGGGCCCCGTAGGCCCCGTGGGCGGCACGGGCTCCCCGGACGCCACCGAC
>NZ_CDRNDK010000059.1:10772-22906 GCF_977012225.1 Planomonospora algeriensis
GTCACCGACGTCACCGACGTCACCGACGTCACCGACGTCACCGACGTCACCGACGTCACCGACGCCGCGGAGGCCTTCGCCGACGCGCTGCTCGCCGAGCCGATGCCGATCCCGGCGTTCTACCGGCACATGGGCAGGGCCAACATCCTCGGCGTGCCGCCGATGCCCTCCCTTGAGGTTCCCGAGCTCACCGTCACCGCCGTGCCCGGAGAGGCGCGGGTGGTCGACGTCCGCCCCCGGAAGGCGCAGGCGCAGGGAGCCCTTCCCGGATCCGTCGGGATCGAGCCGGGCGACGACTTCGGCAGCTGGGCCGGGTGGCTGCTGCCGTACCGGACGCCGATCGTGCTGGTCGCCGAGCGGGGGCAGGACGTCACCGAGGAGGTCGTCCAGCTCGCGCGGATCGGAATGGACACGGTCCGCGGCGTCGTCCGCGACCTCGGCCCGGCGGCCACGCAGACCTTCACGCTCGTGGACCTGCCCGCCTTCCTCAGGCATCTCGACCTGCCCGGCGCGCAGGTGCTCGACGTGCGGATGCCCGCCGAGTGGAAAGCGGCGCGGCTGGAGGGCACGGTGGAACGGTTCCTGCCCGACCTGGTGACCGAGGGCGTCCCGGCCGCCCTCGACCGGGACCGCCCGGTGCTGGTCGCCTGCGGTTCCGGGCGCCGGGCCTCCATCGCCGCGACCCTGCTGGCAGGGGAGGGCCACCGGCCCGTCGTGCTGACGGGCGCCGGGATCCCCGACGTGATCGCCGCCCGCACCGAGCACCGCGCCGCCTGACGGTCCGGGCGGGACGCCGCCTGACGGTCCGAGTACCGCACCGAGCACCGCGCCGCCTGACGGTCCGGATGGAAAACGACCGAGGGCCCGGCCGCCATCTCTGGCGACCGGGCCCTCGGCCTCGGGAATCACTGCAACGTCGGGGTGACAGGATTTGAACCTGCGACCTCTTCGTCCCGAACGAAGCGCGCTACCAAGCTGCGCTACACCCCGGTGCACGCCGTCTTGCTCGTGCTTGGGAAAGTCTAGCGGACTTCGTGGATGCTTGTGCCACCCCGGCGGCGCGGCACGAGGGTGAGGAGCGAGGCCTCCGGGAAGCAGGCGAACCGGACCGGAGAGTACGGGCTGGTGCCGAGGCCCGCGGAGACGTGGAGATAGGCGGAGTCGTGGCGGCTCAGGCCCTTGACCCGGGCCCGGTCGATGCCGCAGTTGGTGACGAGCGCACCGTAGAACGGGATGCAGAGCTGGCCGCCGTGGGTGTGCCCGGCCAGCAGGAGCTGGTAGCCGTCGGCGGCGAAGCGGGTCATGTTGCGGGGCTCGGGGGAGTGCATCACGCCCAGACGGAGGTCGGCGTCCGCGGGGGCGGGGCCGGCGATCCGGTCGTAGCGGTCGTAGTCGATGTGGGAGTCGTGGATGCCGCCCACGGCCACGTCGAGGTCGGCGACCTTGACGCGGGCGGTGGCGTTGTTCAGGTCGAGCCAGCCCCCGGCGGCCATCCCGGCGCCGAGCTCCTCCCAGGGCAGGTCGGGCGTGTTGCGGCTGTTGTCGCCTTTGGAGGTCCGCCACAGGTAGCGCGCGGGATTCTTCGGGCGCGGGGAGTAGAGATCGTTGGAGCCGTACACGAACAGGCCCGGGCGCTCCAGCAAGGGCTCCAGGGCGTGCAGCAGGGCGGGGACCGCCTCGGGGTGGGCGATCGAGTCACCGGTGTTCACCACCAGGTCGGGACGGAGGTCGCCCAGGGAGCGGACCCACTCGATGAGCAGCCGCCGGCCGGGGGTGAGGTGCAGGTCGGACAGGTGCAGGACGCGCACCGGGCGCTGTCCGGGCTCCAGCACCGGCACGTCGAAGCGCCGCAGCCGGAACGCGTTGCGCTCGATGACCGAGGCGTAGGCCAGACCGGCCAGACCGGCGCCGAGCAGGGACAGGGGCACTGCGGCTGCTTTCCTCACCCCTCCATCATGCCCGAGCCGAGCCGCCGATCCGGCCCGCCGGACGGAAACCCGGAATACAACCGGGCTGGTGAGGCGGCAAGATGGACCGCATGAGCGCATTGAAGGACAAGCTGAAGGCCGATCTGACGGCCTCGATGAAGAGCAGGGACGAGATCCGCACCCGGACGATCCGGATGGCCCTGGCCGCCGTGAACGTCGAGGAGGTCTCGGGCAAGACCTCCCGCGAGCTGACCGACGACGAGATCGTCAAGGTGCTGACGAAGGAGGCCAAGAAGCGCCGCGAGGCGGCCGAGGCCTTCGGCGGGGCCGGCCGCACCGAGCAGGCGAAGGCCGAGATGGACGAGCAGGCCATCCTGGAGGAGTACCTCCCGGCCCAGCTCTCCGACTCCGAGCTCGCCGCGCTCGTGGAGGAGGCCCTCGCGGAGAGCGGCGCCTCGGGACCGCAGGCGATGGGACAGGTCATGAAGGTCCTCAACCCCAAGGTCGCCGGGCGTGCCGAGGGCGGCCGGGTGGCCCAGGCCGTACGGGCCCGCCTGGCGGGCTGAACGCCGGGCCGTGCGGGCCCGTCCGGCGGGCTGAGTCCCGGAAGGCGCCTGCGGGCTGACAACGTGAAAGAGCCCTCCCCGGCCGTCACCGGCCTTGAGGAGGGCTCTCTTCGCTTCGCGTCACCGCCGCGGGCGGTCAGGGGATGATCGGAGCGCCGCCGTTCGCGTCGCCCCAGCCGGGCGGGGGCTCCACGTCGGTGCCGTCGCCGCCGCCGTCGCCACCGTCGCCTCCGCCGTCACCGTCGACCTTGGCGGGCTTCTTGGGCGGAGGGGCGCACCGGCCGGCCGAGCAGCCGCCGAAGCGCTCCATGTTCACCGGGGTGAACGGCGTCGCCTCCACGCCCTTCAAGGCACCGATCATGGACTGCTTCCAGATCGGTCCGGCGATCGAGGCGCCGTACACGTAGGAGTAGTAGCGCCCGCCGATGGTCACGCCGATCAGGTCGTGCTGGAAGGCGCCGCGCGGGTCGCCGATGCTGACCGCGGAGGCCAGGTCGGGGGTGAAGCCGGCGAACCAGGCCGCGGTGTAGGCGTCGGTGGTGCCGGTCTTGCCCGCCGCGGGGCGGCCGATGCCGCCGACGCCGCTCATCGTGCCCTTGGTGAACACCCCGGACATGATGTGCGCGGCCGCGTCGGCGACCTCCTCGTCCAGGACCTGCTTGCACTTCGGCTTGTAGGCGGTGGCCTTGTTGTTCCGGTCGCGGATCTCGGTGATGGCCATCGGCTTGCAGTAGGCGCCGCGGGCGCCGATCGTCGCGTAGGCGGCGGAGACCGTGACCGGGTCCATCTCGTTGATGCCGAGCGTGAAGGTCTCGAACTCCTTCAGCGGCTGCCCGTCGGCGCGCTTGATGCCCAGCTTCTGGGCCGTCTTGACGGTCTCGCAGAGCCCGACGACCTCCTCCAGCTTCATGAAGAAGGTGTTCACCGAGCCGAGGGTGCCGGTGGTCAGGGTCTTGAAGCCGCCGCCGCCCTCACTGGAGTTGCTGACCGTGTGCGAGGGCTCGCCGACCCGGTTGCCCTTGCAGTCGCGGAAGGCGCTGCTGCTCGGCGCGTTGTAGCCGGAGCCGGTGCTGAAGCCGTCGTTCAGCTTCATGCCCTTCTCCAGGGCGGTGAGCAGCGTGAAGGGCTTGAAGGTGGAGCCCGCCTGGAACCCGGCGCCGCCGCCGTGCAGCACGTCGGCGGCGAGGTTGTAGCTGATCTCGTTCTTCTTCTTGTTCTGCCCGAACTTCCGGCTGGCGGCCATCGCCTTGATGGCGCCGGTGCCCGGCACCACCATGGCCTGCGCGGCGACCGGCTTGTCGGTGGTCTTGACGTAGGCCTTGATGGCCTTCTCGGCGGCCTTCTGCGCCTGCGTGTCGAGCGTCGTCTTGATCGTCAGGCCACCGCGCTGGAGGAACTTCTTGCGCGCCTCGGGGGTCTTGCCGAAGTCCTCGTTGTTGAGGATCTCGTGCTGGGCGTAGAGGCAGAAGTAGGGGTACGGGCTCTCGTCGCAGCCGCCGGGGACCGGGACGTCCTTGTAGCCGAGCTTCTTGGCCTTGGCCTCCTCGGCCTCCTGCGGGGTGATCTTGCCGCGCTTGGCCATCGTGTCCAGCACGAGGTTGCGCCGCTCCAGCAGCCGGGCGCGGGCGGCTTTGCCGGTGTTGGGGTCGGTCACGCTGGGGTTCTGCACGGCCCCGGCCAGCGTGGCGGCCTCCCACAGGGTCAGCTTGGAGGCCGGCTTGCCGAAGAACCGCTTGGAGGCGGCCTGGATGCCGTGCGCGCCCGCGCCGAAGTAGGAGATGTTGAGGTAGCGCTCGAGGATCTCCGACTTGGTGTACTTCTCCTCGATGGCCAGCGCGTAGCGCAGCTCCTTGAGCTTGCGTTCGAGGGTGGGCGCCTGGGCGGCGGCCTGCTCCTCCTTGGTCTCGGCGCTGTTGACCAGGACGAGCTTGACGTACTGCTGGGTGATCGACGAGCCGCCCTGCACGACGCCGCCGCCGGTGAAGTTCTTCACGGCGGCGCGGGCCGTGCCCTCCAGGTCGAGCGCTCCGTGCTCGTAGAACCGGTAGTCCTCGATCGCGACGATCGCGGTCTTCATGACGTCGGCGATCTGGTCGAGTTTCACCGACTCGCGGTTCTCGTAGTAGAACTGGGCGAACTGCTTGCCGTCGGCGTCCAGCAGGATGGTCCGCTCGGGCAGCGGGGGCTCCTTGAGCTCCTCCGGCTGCAGGTGCAGCTCCTGGATGGCGGACTTGACCGTCACGCCCGCACCACCCATCGCCGGAAGCGCGATGGCAGCGACCAACACCCCCGCGGCGGCGCCCGCGGTGACGAGCCGCAGGACGTTCCCCACTGCCGACTTCTGATCTTTGCCTTGAGCTTGCACGAGAACAAGAGTACGTCGGGTGGGTGGCTCGAACGGTAACGGAACACTGTTCGCGCTTGGCGTTCCCTTGAATCGCGGACAGGTAACTAGTCATTCCCGGCCACATGGCCGCCCATGACCATGCAAGAAATTGGTCCCGCCGGGGTCTGTCGGCCCGAACGTCTGATTGCGTACGTTCTTCTTCTGCGGCAACTGAATACGGAAGCCCGACGACCGCGCCCGTCGGCTCCAAGTCACGACTGACCACCTAAGGGGAGTGGGGTCGAATGTGGATCACGGATTGGACGTCCAGCGCGGCCTGCAAGGGTGCGGATCCTGACGCGCTGTTCGTCCAGGGCGCTGCCCAGAACCGGGCGAAGCTCATCTGCCGAGGGTGCCCGGTCCGAACCGAGTGCCTCGCGGACGCGTTGGACAACCGCATCGAGTTCGGGGTGTGGGGCGGGATGACCGAACGGGAACGCCGGGCGCTGCTGCGCCGGCGACCCGATGTCGACTCCTGGCGGGACCTGCTGGAACTGGCCAAGGAAGAGTACGAGCGGACGAACGAGCTGATCGCCGGCTGAGCCCGCGAGCCGCCCCGGCATGATTTCCGACCCCGTACGGCCGGCGCCGCCCGCCGGCCGTACCCATGTCGTCCGAACCCGGTCAGGCCGCCGGGCGCCACCGTCCGGCCAGCAGCTCACCCACCTCGCGCAGGCCCTCCAGGTCGTGCACGTCCGTGGGCATCGCGGCGACCTGGACGATCGGCACCGTGGGGTGGGCGGAGACGAAGTGCTCCTGCTCGCGGTGCTCGCGGGCGGCCAGTTGCATGCGGTCGGCGTGCAGCCGCAGCACCGCCGAGGTCAGCTCGTGCTCGCCCCGCGCCTCCAGGTCCTCGGCCGCCGCGCTGCTGCGGGCCGCCGACAGCCCGGAGACCGGCGAGCGGTGGACCCGGTTGACCACGAGCCCGGCCAGCGGCATGCGCTCCTCGGCCAGCCGCTCCACGAAGTACGAGGCCTCGCGCATCGCGTCCCGCTCGGGGGCGGCGACGACCACGAACGCGGTCCCGGGGGCCTGCAGCAGCCGGTAGGTCTGGTCGGCACGAGCCCGGAACCCGCCGAAGACGGCGTCCAGGGCGGACACGAACGTCTGCAGATCCTTGAGCACCTGCGCGCCCAGCAGTTTGGTCAGGGTCCCGGCGACGAACCCGAAGCCGGCGTTGAACAGCTTGAAGGCGCTGCGGCCGCCGACCTTCGCCGGGGCGGTCAGCAGGCGGATGAGCCGCCCGTCGAGGAAGCGGCCGAGCCGTTCCGGCGCGTCCAGGAAGTCCAGGGCCGACCGGGAGGGCGGGGTGTCCACGATGATCAGGTCCCAGTCGCCCGACCGGCGGAGCTGGCCGAGCTTCTCCATCGCCATGTACTCCTGCGTGCCGGAGAAGCTGGACGACAGGGACTGGTAGAAGGGGTTCGTCAGGATCTGCCGGGCCCGCTCCGGATCGGCGTGCGCCTCGATGATCTCGTCGAAGGTCCGCTTCATGTCGAGCATCATGGCGTGCAGCTCGCCCTCGCCGTCCACGCCCGCGACGGGCCGGGGCGTGTTGTCGAGCTCGGTCAGGCCCATGGACTGGGCCAGCCGCCGCGCCGGGTCCACGGTGAGGACCACGGCGCTGCGCCCGCGCTCGGCGGCGCGCAGCCCCAGGGCGGCCGCGGTGGTGGTCTTGCCCACGCCGCCGGAGCCGCAGCAGACGACGATCCGGGTGTCGCGGTCGTCGATGATCGCGTCGAGGTCGAGCACGGGGGCGGTGCGGTGCCCTCCGGTCCGCTCGTTCATGCTGCTCCCTGGGTGCGGATCGATTCGGCCAGCTCGTACAGCCCGGCGAGGTCCACGCCGTCCGGCAGCAGCGGCAGTTCGTAGCGGGGCCGCCCGGCGGCGTCGAGCGAGGCCCGCTCCTGGCGCTCCAGCTCGGTACGGCGGGCGTGCTCGACGATCTCCTCGGTGAGGGCGGCGGCCACGGCGGCGGCGTCGGCCCCGTCGGCCAGCCCGGCCGCCTTGAGGCCGAGCGCCAGCTCGTCCGGGTCGAACCGGCCGGCGGCGGCCGCCTCGACGGCCTCCGCGGGCAGCAGCGAGGTCCTGACCATGTTGGTGAAGACGCCGCCGGGCGGCAGGCCCGCCGTGCGCAGCTCGGCCAGCCCGTCGAGGGTCTCCTGGACGGGCATCTCCTCCAGGAGGGTGACGAAGTGCACCGCGGTCTCGGGTGAGGCGACGACGCCGTTCACCAGGTCGGCGTGGTTCTTGATCGGGCCCATCCTGGCCAGCCCCGCGACCTCGTTGGTGACGTTCAGGAAGCGGACGATCCGGCCGGTCGGCGGGGCGTCCAGCACCACCGCGTCGTAGACCCGCCGGCCCTCCTTGTCCCTGCGCCGCACCGCCTCGGTCGTCTTGCCGGTGACGAGGACGTCGCGGAAGCCGGGGGCGATGGTGGTGGCGAAGTCGACGATGCCCAGCTTGCTCAGCGCCCGGCCCGCCCGGCGCATGCCGTAGAACATCTCCAGGTAGTCGAGCATGGCCTCTTCGGGATCGATGGCCAGCGCGTGGACGTCGCCGCCCCCCGGCGCGACGGCTATCTTCCGCTCCTCGTACGGCAGCGGCGGCAGGTCGAAGATCTGTGCGATCCCCTGGCGCCCCTCGACCTCGACCAGGAGGACCTTTCGGCCGCCCGCGGCGAGCGCGAGGGCGAGCGCGGCGGCGACCGTGGTCTTCCCGGTGCCGCCCTTGCCGGTGACGACGTGAAGCCGTACCCCATCCCAGTCGGTGTCGCGCGCTTTCACAGTTCGAAGGCTACCCAACGGTTACTTCAGGACTCGCGCGGGCCGTCGTTTGGGATGCGATTCACACCGGTGCGCGGAGGCCGGGCCGTGCGGGCCGCGCCGGGGGCGTCCGGCCGGGGAGGTCTCGCTAGTGTGTCTCGCATGACGAAGTGGGAGTACTCGACGGTGCCGCTGCTGGTCCACGCGACCAAGCAGATTCTCGACAACTGGGGCCAGGACGGCTGGGAGCTCGTCCAGGTCGTGCCGGGGCCGAACCCCGAGCAGCTGGTGGCCTACCTCAAGCGTCCGAAGGAGTAGGCGCGGTGTCCCCCGAGGAGAAGCTGGCCGAGCTCGGCCTGAAGCTGCCCGAAGTGGTGCCGCCGCTGGCGGCCTACGTCCCGGCCGTCCGGTCGGGCGATCACGTCTACACCTCGGGCCAGGTCCCGATGGTGGACGGCAAACTGGCGGCGACCGGCAAGGTCGGCGCCGAGGTGAGCGCCGAGGAGGGCCGGGAGATGGCCCGGATCTGCGCGCTCAACGCCCTGGCGGCGGTCGCGTCGGCGGCCGGCGGCCTGTCGAACGTGGTCCGGATCGTGAAGGTCGTCGGGTTCGTGGCCAGCGCCCCGGACTTCACCGGCCAGCCGCAGGTGGTCAACGGCGCCAGCGAGCTGCTCGGCGAGGTCTTCGGCGAGGCCGGGGTGCACGCCCGCAGCGCGGTCGGCGTCACCGTCCTCCCGCTGGACGCGCCGGTCGAGGTCGAGCTGATCGCCGAGGTCCGCTGACGGCCGCCCGGGAGGCCGATGATTGCCCGGGATGTGAGCCGTACCACATGATGGACCCGGAAACCGAGTGATGTTCGGGTGGATTCCGGTGATCAGGTGAAAGGTTCAGGCATGGGTGGGATTCCGCTTCCCGGGGAGCTCGGCGAGCGCGCGCGCGACATCCTGGCCGGGCGGGCCGACCCCGTCCCGGCCCGGGACGCGGCCACCGTGGTCGTCCTGCGCGAGGGCCCCGAGGTCTACCTGCTCCGGCGGAAGGCGAGCATGGCCTTCGCCGCCGGGGCCTACGTCTTCCCCGGCGGTTCGGTGGACCCGCGCGACGCCGACCAGGCGGTCGCCTGGGCCGGGCCCTCGCCCGCCGCGTGGGGCGAGGTCTTCCGCGCGGACGAGAGGACCGCGCGGGGCCTCGTCTGCGCCGCGGTCCGGGAGACCTTCGAGGAGTCGGGCGTGCTGCTGGCCGGCTCCTCGCCGCACTCCGTCGTGGACGACACCACGGGAGACGACTGGGAGGCCGACCGGCTCGCGCTGATCGACCGGACCCTGTCCTTCGCCGACTTCCTCGGCAGGCGCGGCCTGGTCCTCCGTTCCGACCTGCTCCGCCCCTGGGCGCACTGGATCACACCGGAGGTCGAGAGCAGGCGCTACGACACCCGCTTCTTCGTCGCCGCGCTCCCGCCCGGCCAGCGCACCCGCGACGTCGGCGGCGAGGCCGACCAGGTCGCCTGGGTACGGCCCGGCGACGCGATCGAGCAGGGGGCGAGGGGGGAGATCTTCCTGATGCCGCCCACCCACCGCACGCTGAGCGAGCTGACCGCCTACGAGAAGGTCGCCGACGTGCTCGCGGCCGAGCGGGAGATCGTCACCTTCATGCCGCGGATCGCGGAGGTGGACGGCGAGATGCACATCGTGCTCGACGACGACTACCGGTTCGGCGCGGCGTGAGCGGGCTGCGGATACCGCTGGAGGGGCCTGACGGGGCGGGCACGGAGCACGCGCTCAACCTGCTGGCCCCCAACCCGTCCCCGATGACCCTGGACGGGACCAACACCTGGGTGGTCGGCCGGGGGGAGGAGGTGCTGGTCGTCGATCCGGGGCCGGACGACGAGGCGCATCTCGCCCGGTTGGCGGAGCACCTGCGGGACCGCAGGGTGACCGCGATCCTGCTCACCCACGGGCACCACGACCACAGCGGCGGCGCGCGCGCCTTCGCCGAGCTGGCCGGGGCCCCGGTGCGGGCGCTGGACCCCAGACACCGGCTGGGCGACGAAGGACTCGGGGACGGCGACGTGGTCGCCGTGGGCGACCTGGAGATGCGCGTGCTGGGCACGCCCGGCCACTCCGCGGACTCGCTCTGCTTCTGGCTGCCGGCGGACCGGGCGGTGCTGACCGGGGACACCGTGCTCGGCCGGGGGACGACCGTGATCGCCCCCGACGGCGACCTGGCCGACTATCTGCGCTCCCTGGACCTGCTCCGCGCCACCGCCGAGCAGGTCGGGGCCGAGGCTCTGCTCCCCGGTCACGGCCCGGTGCTGCCGGACCCGATCGGCGCGCTGGACGGCTACATCGCGCACCGGAGGCGGCGCCTGGACCAGATCCTGGCCGCGCGCGAGAGCGGCGCGGCCACGCCGGCGGAGATCGTCGCGATCGTCTACGCGGACGTGGACCGCTCGCTCTGGCCCGCGGCCGAGATGTCGGTCCGGGCCCAGCTGGACTATCTCGGCCACGCCTAGCCACGCCGTACGGCGGTGTCCCCCGTGCCCGGCGGCGTCCCGGTGCCCGGGCGGCGCCGGGCGCGGCGGTGTCTAGCGCGAGCGGTTGTGCAGGCGCTCGATGTCCATGATGACCACGGCCTTCGCCTCGATGCGCAGCCAGCCGCGCTGGGCGAAGTCGGCCAGAGCCTTGTTCACCGTCTCCCGCGAGGCGCCGACCAGCTGGGCCAGCTCCTCCTGGGTGAGGTCGTGGTGGACCCGGACCCCGTCGTCGACCTTCTGGCCGAAGCGGTCGGCGAGGTCGAGCAGGGCCTTGGCGACCCGGCCGGGCACGTCCGTGAAGACCAGGTCGGCCAGGACGTCGTTGGTCCGGCGCAGCCGCTGGGCCAGGGCGCGCAGCAGGTGCAGGGCGACCTCGGGGCGGCCGGTCAGCCAGGGGCGCAGGTCGTCGTGGCCGAGCCCGGCCAGGCGGACGTCGGTCAGCGCGATGGCGGAGGCCGTACGGGGGCGGGGGTCGAACAGCGACAGCTCGCCGAACATCTCGCCCGGGCCGAGCACGCTGAGCAGGTTCTCCCGGCCGTCGGGAGCGGTCCTGGACAGCTTGATCTTGCCTTCGAGGACGACGTAGAGCCGGTCACCCGTCTCGTTCTCGTTGAAGAGGGTCTGGCCCTTGGACAGCTGGACCTCCGAGACGCTGGTGCGCAGGGCGGCGGCGCCCTCGCGGTCGAGCGCGGAGAACAGGGGGGCCCTGCCCAGCACGTCGTCGGTGTTCACGGTGCCTCCTTGTTGAGGTTTCACGCTCGGTCCCCGGTGCTGCTGCGCTCGGGTGACGCCGTCAGCGGACGGCCCGTCCCTCGTCCTCGTGTCCGCACGTCGTCCTCTGGCTCTGCGCTGATGTGGTGTCGTCGGCGCGGGCGCCCCGTGACCGGTCCCCGGCGTCCGCAACAGCCATTGTGACTCATTCCACCACGGGGCTCGGCGGGGACCCGGACGCATAAGCTGTCGGGGTGCTTCGCGAAGACCCCCGGGCGGGCGAGTCCAGACTCGCGCTGGTCCGCCGCGCCCGGCGAACGGACCGGATCCTGGCGGAGACCTATCCCGACGCCCACTGCGAACTCGACTTCACCGATCCGCTGGAACTGCTGGTCGCGACGATCCTGTCCGCCCAGTGCACCGATAAAAGAGTCAACCTCGTCACCCCAACGCTTTTCGCCAAATACCGGACGGCGGAGGACTACGCGGGGGCGGACCGGGCCGAGCTGGAGGAGATCATCCGCTCCACCGGGTTCTTCCGGGCCAAGACGGCGAGCATCATCGGCATGGCCCAGGCCCTGTGCGAGCGGCACGGCGGCGAGGTCCCCGGCAGGCTGAAGGACCTGGTCGCGCTGCCGGGCGTCGGGCGCAAGACCGCCAACGTGGTGCTGGGAAACGCCTTCGGAGTTCCGGGCCTGACCGTCGACACCCACTTCCAGCGGCTCGTCCACCGGTTCGGCTGGACCGCGGAGACCGACCCGGTCAAGATCGAGCACGTCGTCGCGGAGCTCTTCCCGAAGCGCGACTGGACGATGGCCTCCCACCGGCTGATCTGGCACGGCCGCCGCATCTGCCACGCCCGCAGGCCCGCCTGCGGCGCGTGCCCGCTGACCGCCCTGTGCCCCTCGTACGGCACCGGCCCCACGGACCCCGTGCAGGCCGCGAAACTGGTGCGTCCCGGCCCCTCCTCGTAGTGGCCCCGCCGCGGCCGGGGATGCCGGGGCCGGCGGCGGGAAGCACGGGCGGGGGCGACGTGTTGCAGAAGACCGGAGGTGTGGCGGTGGAAGTGCCCGAGTGGTTGGAGACGCTGGCGGAGCGGGCCGCGCAGAGGCCGGTGCCGCCGGCGCTGCGCCCGCCCAGGTCGGGAGGGCGCAAGGCCGCGGTGCTGCTGCTGTTCGGCGAGGGGCCGCTCGGTCCCGACGTGCTGCTGATCCAGCGCAGCTCGCGCGGGCGGCGGCACGCGGGGCA
>NZ_CDRNDK010000060.1:0-22089 GCF_977012225.1 Planomonospora algeriensis
CTACGCGGCCGCGGCCGCCGTCGCGGCCCTGCTCGGCGGCGCCGCCTGGCTGGTGTACGGCCGCCGCCGCCGCTCGTAGCCTGAACGGCTCGTGCTTCGGATCCGGTTCAGGGCCGCTCGCCGCTACTGAAGCCATCCTGTCGGAAAGGAGCTCAGGGTCGCTCGCCGTGGCCCCGCCGGTCTTCCCCGCCGTACGCCTGATCCCCGGGCCCGCCGTACGGCCGGCCCGCACCGGGCACCGGGGACGGGAAGAGATCCTCCCGTGGGGAACCGTGGTCAGGACGGTGCGAGCGACCGCCCTCGGGGTGGAAACGAATGCGCGATCTCCGGTACCCGGTTCGGTCGGCCGTACGGCGGGTGCGTCTACGGAGATCAGGCTCGAACGGCCCGTACGACGAGCGGGTTACGGTGGCGGCCCTGAGCTCCTTCCCGACAGGGTGGCCGCAGGCGACGGCGAGCACCCCGGACAGCAGCGGGCCGATGGCTTCAGCGACGGCGGGCACGCCGGTCGTCCGGGAAAGGGCCGCATCCATACGGCCCGCACGCCGTACGGCGCGGCACGAGGAGCGCGGCGCGGGCCGGTGGTCCAGGCGGCGTATAAAGCACCGAACCCCGCGCGCCCGCCAGGCCGGAGGCCTGACCCCACCAGACGGTCACTGCGACGGCCGCCTGGACCACCGGCCCGCAGAGCGCGACCATGCCCGAAACGAAAAGCCCCAACCCAAGCCCGAACCCCACGAAAAGTCCCCGCCGAAGCCCGAGCCGTTCAGCCCTGGCTGGAAAGCCTGTCCCCGCCGGGCATGGGGGTCGGTTCGGGCGGCGGGCCGAGGGAGGCGGTGGCCGTCCAGGCCGCGGCGTACATCACCACCCGGGCGGAGAAGTTGATCCAGATCAGCAGGCCGACCATCACCGCGAACACCCCGTAGACCGGGTTGTTCAGGGTGAACGAGAGCAGGAACGCGGCGAGCTGCTTGAGCAGGCCGAAGGCGACCGCCCCCAGTAGCGCGCCGCGCAGCACCACCCGGAACGGCTGGGCGGAACGGCCCAGCCAGCCCAGCACGATCAGGAAGACCACGGTGTCGGCCGCCACGCTGACCGCCAGGCCCGCCAGCCAGATCGTGCCGGTCCCGGCGAACGACTCCGCCAGGCCCAGCCACCCGGCCACCATCCCGCTGGCCTGCGTGGCGACACCGCCGACCACGACCGAGAGGATCATCGTGAAGCCGACCAGGACCAGGGCCGCCAGGTCCCGGAGTTTGCCGGGCAGGAAGCCGAGCGGCGGCTCGGTGGTCATGGATATCTCGCGCAGCGCCCCGCGCAGGGCGTCGATCGCGCCGAGACCGGCGTAGAGCAGGCCCAGCAGGCCGACGATGCCCGCGCCGGTCCGGGCGTCGGCGATCTGGTCGATCGGGAGCTTGGCGGCCAGGCCGGGGAGGTACTCGTCGATGGCCTTGCGCAGCGTGTCCTCGGCGTTCGGCCGCTCCGACAGGAGGAAGCCCGCGACCGCGAAGGCCAGCGCGATGATCGGGAAGAAGGACAGGAAGGCGAAGTAGGTCACCGCGCCGGCCAGCCGGTCGCCCGACTGGATCTGGTAACGCTGCACCGTGCGGATCAGGTGGTCCAGCCAGGGCCACCTGATCCGGTCGGTCTTGATCTCGTGCCCGCCCCGCTCGCGCAGCGCGCTGATCCGCTCCCTCAGACCCGTCACGCCGCTTTTCCTACCCGGCGGGCGCGGGAGAACCGCTCAGGAGCGGGGGAACCGCTCAGGGAGCGGGGAGGAACCGCCGAGGAGCGGGGGAACCGCTCAGGGAGCGGGGAGGAACCCCGCCCGGTCGCGGACCTTCGCCATGGTCTCGGCGGCCACCGCGCGGCCGCGCGGCGCCGGCGGCGAGCATCCTGTCGAGCTCGTCGGTGTCGGCGAGCAGCTTCTCGGTGCGCTCCCGGATCGGCGTGAAGGTCTCCACGACGGCCTCGGCCACGTCCTTCTTGAAGGTGCCGTAGCCCTGCCCGGCGTAGCGGGCCTCCAGGTCGGGGATCGGCGTGGCGGTCAGCGCCGACAGGATGCGCAGCAGGTTGGCGATGCCCGGCTTGTTCTCCTCGTCGAAGGCGATCTCGGTGCCGGTGTCGGTGACGGCCCGCATGACCTTCTTGCGGAGCGGCCCCGGCTGCTCCAGCAGGTCCAGGATGCCCGCAGGAGAGGAGGACGACTTCGACATCTTGGCCGTCGGCTCCTGCAGGTCGGTGATCTTCTCGACGCCCTTGACGATGTACGGCTCGGGCAGCGTGAAGGTCTCGCCGAAGCGGTGGTTGAAGCGCTGCGCCAGGTCGCGGGTGAGCTCCAGGTGCTGCTTCTGGTCGGCGCGACCGGGACCTTGTTCGCCCCGTAGAGCAGGATGTCGGCCGCCTGCAGGATCGGGTAGGTGAACAGGCCGACCCCGGCCGAGCTCTCGCCGTACTTGGCGGACTTGTCCTTGAACTGGGTCATCCGCCCGGCCTCGCCCATGCCGGTGAGGCACATCAGGACCCAGGCCAGCTCGGTGTGCTCGCGCACGTGGCTCTGCACGAAGACCGTGGACCGCTCGGGGTCCAGGCCGACGGCGAAGAGCTGGGCCGCGGCGATCCTGGAGCGCCGCCGCAGCGCCTCGGGCTGGTAGTCCACCGTGATCGCGTGCAGGTCGACGACGCAGTAGAAGGCGTCGTAGCCCTCCTGCATCGTGACGTACTGCCGCACGGCACCCAGGTAGTTGCCCAGGTGGAAGGAGTCGGCGGTGGGCTGGATTCCGGACAGGACACGGGGACTGGCCATAGTCGCCAATTCTGTCAGGCGCCGGGAGTGCTCGGGGACTCCGACGCGGAAGCCGCGCCGGAATCCGCGGGCGCCGATCCGGAATCGGGGGGAAGATCCGGGTTGACCGGGCCTTCCTCGGGGCGGTGCTCGATCAGCACCCGCGCCACCCTGCGCCCGTCCATCTCCGTGACCGACAGTTCGAAGCCGGGGACCTCGACCCGCTCCCCCAGCGCGGGCAGGTGGCCGAGAGCCGCCATCACGAACCCGCCGAGGGTCTCGTAGGGCCCGTCGGGAAGCCGGATGCCGGTCTCGCCCGCCACCTCGTCGAGGTTCGCCAGCCCGTCGAGCTCGATCTGCCCGGCCGGCAGCACCGCCGGCTCGCCGGTGACGTCGTGCTCGTCGCGGATGTCGCCGATGAGCTCCTCGACCAGGTCCTCCAGCGTGACGATCCCCGCCGTGCCGCCGTACTCGTCCACCACGATCGCCAGGTGCTGCCCCTCGTCGCGCATCTCCGACAGCGTGTTCAGCACCCGTTTGCTGGCGGGCACCAGTTTGACCGGCCGGATCGGCACCAGCTCGCCGATCGGCTCGATCGACCCGGTCAGGACCGGGTCGAGCAGGTCCCTGATGTGCACGAACCCGATGACGTCGTCGTAGGAGTCCCGGTAGACGGGGAAGCGGGAGTGCGGCATGGCGGCGGCCAGGACGGCGGCCTCGGCGAGCCGGGTGTCGACGGACATGAACTCCACCTCCGTGCGGGGCAGCATCACCTCGCGGAGCTGCCGCTTGCCCGCCGCGAAGACCTCCGCGATCAGGCTGCGCTCGTCCTCGTCCAGCTCCTGGTGGCCGACCACCATGTCCCGCAGCTCCTCGGTGGACATCTCCTCCCGGTCCGCCTCGGGGTCGCCGCCGAGCAGCCTGACCACGCCGTCGGTGGACTTCGACAGCGCCCAGATGACCGGCCGCGAGAGCGCGGCCACCCGGTCCAGGAGCGGCGCCACCAGGAGGGAGAGCCCCTCGGCCCGCTGCCGGGCCAGCCTCTTGGGCGCCAGCTCGCCCAGCACCAGGGAGAAGTAGGAGATCACCAGGGTCACCAGCACCAGCGCGGCGGGGGCGGTGACGGCGGCCGGCACGCCCCAGCCGGTCAGCACGGGCACCAGGTCCTTGGCGAGGGTGTCGGCGCCGAACGCCGCCGACAGCATGGTCGCCACGGTGACGCCGATCTGCACGGCCGACAGGAAGCGGTTGGGATCGCGGGCGAGCTTCGCGGCCCTGGCCCCCCTGCGTCCCCGCGCGTCGAGCCTGCGCACCTGGCTCTCCCGGAGGGAGACCATGGCCATCTCCGCGCCCGCGAAGAACCCGCCGATCAGGACGAAGAGCAGGACCAGCGCGATGTTGGCCAGGACACTGTTCACGAGACCGTCTCCGTCATGGCCGCCGCCCGTTCCGGCCGTCGCCGATATTGGATGAGCCAGCATATGCTGGCGATAGGCTTACATAAATAAACATCTTCGAACACCATCAAACAGGAGGATCCGTGAAACTGCTGGTCACCGGGGGAGCCGGTTACATCGGGAGCGTCGTGGCGGCGCAGCTCACCGAGGCCGGCCACGAGGTCACCGTGCTCGACGACCTCTCCACCGGCCACGCCGACGCGGTGCCGCCCGGCGCGCGCTTCGTGCGGGGCTCCATCACCGACGCCGCCGCCGCGCTGGAGGGGATGGACGGCGTGCTGCACTTCGCCGCCAAGTCCCTGGTCGGCGAGTCCGTGGAGAAGCCGGGGCTCTACTGGGCGCACAACCTGGGCGGCACCCTGGCCCTGCTGGACGCCATGCGCACCGCCGGCGTCGGCCGCATCGTGTTCTCCTCCACCGCCGCCACGTACGGCGAGCCGGAGCGCTCCCCGATCGTGGAGACCGACCCGACCCGCCCGACCAACCCCTACGGTGCCTCCAAGCTCGCGGTCGACACCGCGCTCTCCGCCTTCGCCGGGATGTACGGCCTGGCCCCGGTCAGCCTGCGCTACTTCAACGTGGGCGGCGCGTACACCGCGGCCGACGGCCGGGTCTACCGCGAGCGCCACACCGTCGAGACCCACCTGATTCCCAATGTCCTCGCCGTGGCGCTGGGGCAGCGCGAGTCGGTCAACGTGTTCGGCACGGACTACCCGACCCCCGACGGGACATGCGTGCGCGACTACGTCCACGTGTCCGACCTGGCCCGCGCCCACCTGCTCGCGCTGGACGCCTGCGCGCCGGGCGAGCACAAGGTCTACAACCTGGGCAGCGGCAGCGGTTTCTCGGTCCAGGAGGTCGTGTCGGTCTGCCGCGAGGTGACCGGGCACCCGATCCCGGCGGTCGTCGGCGGGCGCCGCGCCGGGGACCCGGCCGTGCTGGTGGCCTCCTCCGAGAAGATCCAGCGGGAGCTCGGCTGGAAGCCGGAGCACCCGGAGCTGCGGGACATCGTCGCCGACGCCTGGGCGGCCCTGCCCCGCTGAACCCGCCCCGCTGAACCGGTCGTCCGGCGCCCCTTCCCCCGGGAGGGCGTCCCGGCTCCCCGGGGAGGGCTCCCTCAGCGTGTCCGCAGCCGGTCGGCGTTGTCGCGCAGGCGGAGATCACCCAGGCGCGCCGAGTAGACGGTCGCCTTGGCCGTCGCCGTACGGCCGTGCGGGCGCAGGACGAACCTGAGCCGCAGCCGCGCGCCGGGGCGGACGGCAGGGAGCGCACAGCCCGTGTAGCCCGCGCGTGAGCGGCAGCGTCCGCCGTCCGCCGAGAGGATGCGGGCCCGCCCGGACCGCAGGACGAGCAGCGCGTCCCGGACGGTGCCCGGCCCCCGGTTGCCGACCAGCGCGTCCACCGTGGCGGTCCGGCCCACGCGACCCCCGCCCGAGAGCCGGACCGACAGGTCGGCGCCCCGGCCCAGGGGGGTCACCGTGCGGACCGCGTTGTCGGTCTCGTCGTCGTCCACGACCTGGGAGGAGAGCGCGGCGGTGGCCCGCAGCGGGCCGCGTGCGCCCGGCCGGACCATCCCGGTGATCGTCACCTCGCCGCCGCCGCCCGCCGGCACGTCCCTGCGGGAGGCGCAGACCACCTCGCCCGCCGCCCGGCCGGGGCGGCACTCCGCGACGTCGACGTAGAGGATCCGCACCGCCTTCGGCCAGCCGGACGGTGAGCACGGGCAGCACCGCGTGCGCCCGGCCCCGAGTTGCGCACCCGCACCCGGTAGACCAGCCGCCGCCCCGGCCGCGCGCGCCGCGGCGACGCCTCCATCCGCACGGACAGGTACGCCCCGCCCCACGCGGTCCGGCCGGCCGCCGGAGCCGCCCCCGGATCCACGGCCCCCACCCGCGCCGTCCTCTTCTCCGCGGCCCTCACCTGCGCCGTCCCCGGATCCGCGGCCCGCGCCGTCGCCGCTCCCGGCACTCCCGCGAGGACCAGACCCATCACTCCGGCGACGACCCGCGCCGCACCATGCACCTTCAACACCGCTCCCCCGACGATCAGTGATCATTGAACGCGTTGATCATGATCTGCGGGCCGACCGACACGTCATGGCTCCGCCATCACCGGGGCATGTGACGCGAAAGAGCCCCAGACCAAGCGCACGGTCCGGGGCTCCTGCCGTGCGCCCGCGGCCCGGCCGGTCAGGCCGAGGGCGCGGGCGGCGTCACGACCCGATCAGCTCGGTGGCGCGGACGGCGTCACGCTCAGATCAGCTCGGGGTCGCGGGCGGCGTCACGCTCAGATCAGGCCGAGGGCGCGGACGGCGTCGCGCTCCTCCACCAGCTCGCGCACCGAGGCGTCGATGCGCTCGCGGGAGAAGGCGTCGATCTCCAGACCCTGGATGATCTCCCACTTGCCGCCGCGCGAGGCGACCGGGAAGGACGAGATGATGCCCTCGGGGACGCCGTACGAGCCGTCGGACGGGATCGCCGCGGAGGTCCACTCGGTGCCGTTGACCCAGTCGAAGACGTGGTCGATCGCGGCGTTGGCGGCGGAGGCCGCCGAGGACGCGCCCCGGGCCTCGATGATCGCGGCGCCGCGCTTGGCCACGGTCGGGATGAAGGTGTCGCGCAGCCAGGCCTCGTCCACCTGCTCGGCGGCGATCTTGCCGCCGACCTCGGCGTGGAACAGGTCGGGGTACTGGGTGGCGGAGTGGTTGCCCCAGATCGTCATCTTCTTGATCTCGGTGACCGGGACCTGGAGCTTGGCCGCGAGCTGGGAGAGCGCGCGGTTGTGGTCTAGGCGGGTCATCGCGGTGAAACGCTCGGCCGGGACGTCCGGCGCGTGCTTCTGCGCGATCAGGGCGTTGGTGTTGGCCGGGTTGCCGACGACGAGGACGCGGATGTCGTCGGCAGCGTTGTCGTTGATGGCCTTGCCCTGCGGGCCGAAGATGCCGCCGTTGGCCTCCAGGAGGTCGCCGCGCTCCATGCCGGCCTTGCGCGGCATGGCGCCGACCAGCAGCGCGACGTTCGCCCCGTTGAAGGCGACGTTCGGGTCGTCGGTGATCTCGATGCCGCTCAGCAGCGGGAACGCGCAGTCGTCGAGCTCCATCGCGGTGCCCTCGGCGGCCTTCACCGCCTGCGGGATCTCCAGCAGGCTCAGCTTGACCGGGACGTCAGCGCCCAGCAACTGGCCCGACGCGATGCGGAACAGCAGCGCGTAGCCGATCTGACCGGCGGCGCCGGTGACGGTGACCTTTACGGGAGTCTGGGCCATGACCTTCCCCCACTCGAAGGATGAATTCTGACGCTGGGGATGTTACTCCGCGGGCCGGGGCGGCCCTCCGGCGAGTGCCCCGATTCGCCCGCCGGGCAGTGCCAGCAGCGCCGCCAGGGCGAGTACGGCCCCGGCCACGGCGAGCCAGGGGACGACGGCGGCCGTCGCGGCGGCGTGCGCCGCCTCCGGCCCGTGCAGCGCGACCTCGTCCCGGACGACCCCGGTGTAGAGGCCGCCGGCCAGGGCCAGTGCGACGGAGCCGCCGATCTGCCGGAAGAAGGTCAGGTTCGCGCTCGCCGTACCGATGAGGCGCGGCGGGACCGCGAACTGGACCGCCACCGTGAGCCCGGACAGCATGGGCCCCATACCCAGGCCGAGCAGGGCCATCCAGCCGGCCAGCGCGAGGCCTGAGGTGGTGGTCGCCAGACCGGCGCAGAGCAGCCCGCCGACCGCGATCAGGAAAGGACCGGCGACCAGCCAGGGCTTGTACCGCCCGGTCTTGGAGATGAGCGCGCCGGTGACCATGCTGCCCGCCACCATCCCGAGCATGAGCGGGTAGATCCGCAGGCCCGACTCGGTGGCGCTGAGCCCGAGGGCCTCCTGGAAGTAGCGGGGCAGGAAGACCACTCCGGCGTAGAGGCAGAAGGCGGTGAGGAACGAGGCGGCGTTGGCCAGGGCGTAGGTGCGGTCGCGGAACAGCTCCAGCGGGATGATCGGCTCCGCGGCGCGCCGCTCGACCAGGACGAACAGCGCCAGCCCCGCGGCGGCCGCGGCGATCGGCCAGAGCACCGGGGCGTCGGTCCACGCCTGGTCGCCCCGGCCCTTCTCGGTGAGCCCGACGAGCAGCGCCCCGATCGCCCCGGTGAACACGGCGATGCCGAGGTAGTCGGGACGGGCGCCGCGGCCCTGCCCGGCCGTGTGCGGCAGCCGTGCCACGACGATCGCGAGCACGGCCAGGCCGATCGGCAGGTTGACCAGGAACGCCCAGCGCCAGCCCGCCGTGTCGGTGAACACCCCGCCGAGGAACGGCCCGGCGATGTAGCTCAGCGCCATCACCCCGCCGAGCGCGCCCTGCACCCGGCCGCTCCGGCCGGGTGGGAACAGGTCGGCGACCAGGGCCAGCGAGAGCGGGAGCAGCGCGCCGGCCCCGAGTCCCTGCAGGCCCCGGAAGGCGATGAGCTGGGTCATGTCCTGCGCCGCGCCGCACAGCGCCGAGCCGGCGAGGAACAGCCCCACACCGATGATCAGGAGCGGCTTGCGGCCGTAGACGTCGGAGAGCCTGCCGTACAGGGGGACGGTGATCGTGGAGGTCAGCAGGTAGGCCGTGACCACCCAGGTGTACAGGTCGGCGCCGCCCAGCTCCTGGACGATTCGGGGCAGCGCGGTGCCGACGATCGTCTGGTCGAGCATCGCCAGGAACATCCCGCCGAGCACGGCGAACAGCAGCAGCCCGCTGCCGGAGCGGGTCTCCGCGGGAGGAGTCGATATGTCAGTAGCCACGTGTAGATATTGATATGTCATTTTTGACATGTCAATTCGCGGCTAGGATGGAGGACATGTCCCTGCGCATGGCGCTTCTCGGCCTGCTGACGGCGTCAGGCCCGGCGAGCGGCTACGACCTCGCGAAACGCTTCGAGAACTCGATCAACTACGCCTGGCACGCCGGACACAGCCAGATCTATCCGGAGCTCGCCAAGATGGCCGCCGACGGCCTGGTGACGGTCGGTGAGGAGGGACCGCGCGGCCGGAAGACCTACACGGTCACCGAGGAGGGGTACCGGCTGCTGCACGGCTGGCTGGCGACGGAGAAGGACTTCCGGCCGGTCCGCGACGAGGGCGCGCTGCGCTCCTTCCTGCTGCCCCTGCTGGAGCCGGAGGAGTCCGTGGCGCTGCTCCGCAGGGAGGCGAGAGTCTACGGTGCCAGGCTGGCCGAACTGGAGGCCGTGGAGGCGTCCAAGCCGCGGGAACAGGGCTCCCACTTCGGGAGGTACGCCCTGGACCTGGGGATCCGCCAGCTGCGGATGATGCGGGACTGGGCCGAGGAGACCGCCGACCGGATCGAGCACGCCGCCCGGGGTTAGCCCCGGCCGCCTCCCGAGGCCGTGGCCGGGCCGGCCGGCGGCGGCCGCAGTCGGACCGGTCAGCAGATCGGACCGGTCAGCCGACCGGGCCGCCGGTCGGGCCGGTCAGCCGGTCGGGCCGGTCAGCCGCAGTCGGCCATCGCGGGCTGCGCGTCCTCCCGCGTCGGGAAGTCGACGCCCGGGAAGTGCTCGTCGAGCATCTCCTTGATCCTGCCCTTCTCGTAGAGCCCCGCGATCACCGCCCGGACGGCCCGGCAGGCGCGCTCGTCGCCCTTCTTCAGCGCGACGGCGTAGCGCTCGTCGGTGAGCTTCAGGCCGAGCACCCTCTTGGGAGTCGCCTCCCGCGCGGGGTCGGCGTACCCGGCCAGCACCAGGTCGTCGCCCGGGACCGCGTCGACCTCTCCGGCCAGCAGCTTGTTCATGCACTCGCTGTAGTTGCCTGCGGAGACCGGTCTGAGGCTGGGCACCGCGTCCCGCACCACGCCCACGGCGGAGCTCCCGGCCGGCGCGCACAGCCGCCGGTTCTCCAGCCCGGCCAGGGAGACGATCGGCGAGTCGTCCTTGACGAGCACGTCCACGTGGGCGAGGTAGTACGGCCCGGCGAACGTGACGTCGCCGTCCTCGTCGATCGGATAGGTCGCGATGACCAGGTCGACCTCTCCGCTCGCCAGCAGCCCCGGCCGGTCCTGCAGGCGGGTGGCCTGGAAGGTGACGCCGTCGGCGGGCACCCCCAGCTCCTTGGCGATCTCGGTGGCCAGGTCCACCTCGAAACCGGTCCACCTCCCGCCGCTCTGCAGCGCGATGCCGGGCAGGAAGTCCCGCATCCCGACGGTGAGCCGCTTCGTCACGGCCGCCCGGTCCACGAGCGAGTCGCCCTTCTCCGTACCGGGCTCGCCGGTCGGCTCGGCGCCGGGTCCGGAAGCGGTCCCGGTGAGGAACGACGGACGCCAGCCGGTGGCGTAGGCGGTCGCCGCTCCCCCGATCAGCAGCACGGCCACCACCAGGGCGATCCAGCGCGCCCGGCGCGGCCGTCCGGGGGCGCTCGAAGCCCTCGGCGCCTCCAGCGGGACGGGCCGGGTCGCCTGCCAACTCGGTGGCCCGCCGTCCGAAGGCGGCAGCTGATCGAACCGCCCGGCGCCGGAGGGACCGGACGGGTGGTACGGCCCCGCGGGGTGGGACGCGTACGGCGTCGCCGCGTCGGGGACGTACGGCGCTGACCCCTCGGACGCGTACGGCACCGGCTGGTCAGGGGCGTACGGCACCGGCTGATCGGAGGCGGACGGCTGCGTGGCGCGGTCCTGCCGGGCGGGCGGCGGCGGGACCGGCGAGGAATCGCGGACCCCGGTGGACGGATCCGGCGGAGCGAAGCGCGGATCACGGATCCCGGTGGACGGGCCGGTCGGCCGGGCGTGGGGATCGCGGGAGCCGCCCTCGGCCGCCGGAGACCGGAGGCCCGGGTCACGGACCCCGGTGGACGGATCCGGCGCGGCGAAGCGCGGATCACGGATCCCGGTGGACGGGACCGCGGGCGGCTGCGGGCGCGAACCGGGGACGCGCATGACGCTGGTGGCCTCACCGGCCTCCCCGTCCCCGTCCGAGGTCCCGGAGGAGCCCTCCGCCGGGTCGGGCCCCGCCGACCCGGTCCCACCCGCCGGGCGGCCCCCCGCCTCCCAGCCGGACCCCGTGGGGGCCGCCGCCGGGCTGGCGAGCCGTACGCCCTGGGTGAGCACCGCCGGGGAGACGTCGCCCGCCTCGGGATGACCGAGCAGGCGCAGCAGGATCTGGTCGGCCGAGGGCCGCGCCGCGGGATCCTTGGCCGTCGCCGCGCGGACCGTGCCGCGCAGCGGCTCCGGCATCATGCCGACGTCGATCTCCTGGGTGAGGATGCGGCTCAGCACGACGGCGATGGAGTCGCCGGCGAAGGCCGTCTCACCGCTCGCGGCGAACGCGATGGTCGCCCCCCAGGCGAACACGTCGGTGTACGGTCCGACGTCGTCCCCGGCGATCTGCTCCGGAGCCATGTAGGCGGGGGTCCCGACGGCCCGGCTGGTGATCGTCCCGGTGGAGTCGATGATGCGGGCGATGCCGAAGTCGACCACACGGGGACCGTCGGCGGCCATGAGCACGTTGTCGGGCTTGAGATCCCGGTGCACGATCGAGGCGTGGTGGATCGCGGTGAGCGCGGTGGCCGTGCCGACCGCGAGCCGCTGCAGCGGGGCGCCGCTGAGCGGGCCGTCGGCCTCCACGACCTGCCGCAGCGACCTGCCCTCGATGTACTCGCTGGCGATGTAGGGGGTGTCGCCCTCCAGGTCGACGGCGACGACGGCCGCCGTGCAGAACGAGGCGACCCGCTGCGCCGCCCGCGCCTCGCGCGCGAACCGCGACCTGGCGATCGCGTCGCCGGAGAACTTCACGTGCAGCAGTTTGATCGCCACCCGCTCCCCGGCGTCGTCCGTCCCCAGGTAGACGACCCCCTGACCGCCCTCCCCGATCCGCCCGACGACGCGGAACGGGCCGAGCTGGCGCGGCTCCCCCGCTCCCAGTGGCTCGATCTGCGGCATCTTCGTCCCTACGGTCTGGCCCGGCTCCGATGGGAAAAACTTTACGGCCCGACGGGGGCCCATCCCTCCGCGTTACCCCGACGTGACCTCACCGCGCCCGATTCCACCGCCCCGATCCGGGACCGGCTCCCGGATCGGGCGACACCGACGAGGACGCACGGACGGGGACGCACCGGTACTCTTCCAACCGGCCGACTATTGACAATCGTCCCGATTTGGCGCTCCGGCTACCTGGATCGCTACCGTTTGATCTCCCCAACCATGCGGAGTAAGGCCCAATGCGCCGATACATCGGTTTTCGCGACTTCGTCCAGCGCGATCAGCGTTCCCTCGTCGGCACCGGACTCCTGCTCACCGGCAGCCACGAGCAGGCCATCCGGCTGGCCCTGCGCGCCTATCGCACCGTGGGACTGGCCTGGCCCCCCACCCCGTGGGAGAACCCCGCCACGCACGCCCACACCGCGCTCTACCGCGCCTTCCTCCGCAGGCCGACCGCCGCCGGCGCCACCGCCCTGGTACGGCTCCCGCCTCGCCGCCGCCTCGTCGCCGTCGCCTGCCTCCACGACGGCAGGACGCCCGAGGAGATGGCCGACGTCCTCGGCCTGCCCGTGGAGACCGTGGAGTCGGAGCTCACCGAGGCGCTCGACGCCCTCACCAAGGGGGACCGCAAGCGCCTGGTCAACCGGTTCGCCACGCAGGCGGGCGAGGCCTCCGTCCCCGACCTGTCCGACCGGTCGCTGGCGGACCTGCGCCGCCGCGGCAGGCGCAGGGTCCTGCTGACGGCCGCCGTCCTCACCCTGCTGGTCGGGTTCATCGTCACGCTGACCCCGCAGGGCCAGGTGTGGACCACCGCGCTGGCGGCGGGCGACCGCGACTCCGGCGCCTCCGCCGCGGTCCCGCAGGCCGCCACCGCCTCCTCAGGGCCGTCCGCCCCCGGGTCCCCCTCCGCCTCGCCCTCCGCTGGAGGGCCCGCGCAGCCCGCCGTACCCGCCGCCTGGAAGGCGCCGCGCACGTCCTACGTGATCCGCTACGCGGTCCCCGGCGAGTGCCGGGGCACCCGCCCCGCGACACCCGCCCCGGGCGAGGTCCGCTGCTCGGGCTGGACCCTGGCGATGGCCTCCGCCCGCCCCTCGAAGGGCGATCCCGGCGCCTCGAAGGCCGCTTGCGAGCCGAGGCCCTGCAAGGCCACGCTCCACGTCCCCGACGCGGTCCAGGACCTGGGGTACGGCGACGGCGGCCGCGAGCTCCGCCCGGCCGTCAGCCGGGACGGCCGCCGCCTCGCCTACCTCAGCGCGGCGGAGCTCCGGTACGTCGCCCACGACCTGCCGAGCGGGACGAAGCGCTACCTGTCCCCCGCGCTCACCCCGGCCGACCTCAAGAGCACCTCCGTCGCCGTCTCCCCGGACGGCCGCCACTTCACCGTGCGCCTGGCCGACCGGCGGCTCCGGACCGACTTCGCCACCGGTTCGACGGCGCCCGTGCCCGCCGGGGAGACGACGCCCGTGGAGAGGTCCGCCGACTGGCTCGACGAGCAGCACCCCGGCTGGACGGGTTCCCCCGGCGGCAAGTACGCCGCGGCCGCCGTCTCCGGAGAGCCCGGCAACGACAGCCTCCACATCGTGGACGCCGCCTCCCGGCGGACCGTCAAGCGCCTGCCGCTGCCCGCCCTCGGCGAGCCCGTCTCGGCCGAGGCCGTGCACTGGCTGAGCGCCCGCGAGGTCGTCGTCGAGCTGACCGGCCGGACCAGCCGGGACATCCTGGGGTTCTACCGGGTCGACGTGCGCAGCGGCCGGATGCACCGCCTGGCCGGGCTCCCCGCCGACGACCGGATCGCCATCGGCGCGGCCGCGGACCGCTGACCCGCCGACGCGGAGCGGACGGCGCGGACTACCCGAGGTCGCAGACGGACGTGACCGGTCCTCTGATCCACGGCGATGTGTCCTCGGCGAAGGGCACGCCCGCCTCCGCCGTCCCCCACCACCGATCCACCCGGACCCGCAGATCGATCGTCTCGGAGGCCGTCCCGCAGTCGGTGACGGCGTAGGCGAGCGTCAGCGGCAGCGTCTCCCCCGGCTCGATCACCTGGGGGAGGTGCACACCGGCGGAACGCAGCGTCAACCCCGGACTCGACCCCGACACGGCCGTGACCGTGACCGGCAGGTACCCGTCGTTGACCACGACCCTCTCCTCCTTGACGAGCAGCAGTTCAGGCCGTCCGAGGCCGTCCTTCCGCATCTCCCCCTGGGCGTTCCCCCTCCCGAGAGCCGAGAGCCGGGGCGCCAGCGCACCCGAGTTCCAGGCGAGCAGGCCCGCGACGACCAGGACCAGGCCCACACAGCCCGCGACCGCGAACCGGCGCCGGTCGCGCGGGGTGAGCGCCCCCGCCTTCGAGTCCCACTGTGCCAGGACATGATTGGAAATCACCGCAGTCCCCTTACCCGCCGGTAATTGATCATGTTAGATTTCCGGCTCGGACGGAAGGGGGACCGTGCTCTCGATCGCGCTCGTGCTCGCCCCGATCGCCCTGGCCGTCGTTCCGCCGCTCATGGATCAGGTCGAGCCGAAGCAGATCGAGCGGTTCGCCCTCCGTCAGCGCCTCGTGCTCACCCCGTCCAACGGCGACCGCGTCCTGACCTACATCCGGGTCACCCGCCGCTGGCGCTCGCTCGGCCTGGTCTTCGGGCTGCTCGTCGTCCTCGCCGGGTTCACCGCCGAGTCGATCGTGCTCCGTCCGCTCCCGGTCTTCCTCGGCTGGTTCGCCGGCGTCCTGGTGGCGGAGGTACGGCTGGCACGGGCCAGGCCGTCCGGGCGCGGGGACCTCGGCCTGCGGCTCGTCCCTCCGGTGCTGACCCTGTTGTGGGCCGCGAGCGCGGTGACCGCGGGAGCGCTGGCCGTCTACGGGGCGGTCGCCCGGTCGCTGACACCCGGCACCTCCGTGACACCCGGCACGTCCCTGGCGCCCGGCACGGACGCCGCCGCCCTGCTGTGGATCACGGCCACGGCCGCCGTGGTGACGGCCGTACCGGTCCTGCTCCGAGGACTGCGGATCCGGCCGCTGCCCGATGAGCCGGCCGACCAGGTGGCGACGGAGATCGCCGCCCGCTCCCGGTCCGCGCACGCGCTGGCGGCCGGAGGGGCGGTCGCCGCGCTGTGGTGCGGCTTCCGGAGCATCCCGTCGGACCCGCCGAACACGCTCGGGGCGCTCCTCCTCGTCGTGAGCCTGGTGGTGCCGTTCGTCGCCCTGGCCATGGGCACCCATTCGTGGCGGCCCGTCCCGCGCACGCACCGGAAGCACCGGTGGGCGGCTCCCGCGACCGCCCTCGCGGCGGTCGCCACGGCCGTCGCGCTGGGCGCCGTGCTCGCCTGGTCCGTCCCGCCCCCGCGCTCTCCCGACGCCGTCACCTGGAGCGCTCCCCAGGGCAGGGAGGAGACCTCGTCCCTGCCGATCGCCCACGCGGCGCTGCCGGAGTGCGGAACCCGCCTGACCTTCCGGAAGTGCACGGCGTGGGAGCTGTTCTCGGTAGACGAGGGGCCCGACGACCCGGGCAGCTCGATCATGGCCCTGCAGGCCGCGACGTTCGCCGGCAAGCAGGGCCCGCTGCCGCACCCCGCGCCGTTCGCGCTCAGCGGCGACGGCTTCCATGCCGTCTACCTGCACGCCCGGACCCGGCGGATGGTCCACCACGACCTGCGCACCGGAGCCCGCCACGACCTCACCGGGCCGCTGGCCGACACCGAGCTCCCGGTCCCGGTACTCTCGCACGACGGCCGCCACGCCGCCCTCACCACCGCCGGGCCCGGGACGGGGACGACCCGTCTGGTGAGCACCGACGGCGGCCGGGGCGTGGAGGTGCCCGGGATCGCCCGGGTGCTCGGCGTCGGCCCGCGAGGATTCACGGCGGTCACCCTGCCTGAGGGCGACAGGACCGAGCTGGTCACCGTCGACCAGAGCGGCGCCGTGCGTACGAGGGCGCCCTTCGACCCGGCTCCGGCCGCCGGGCTCTTCCCCGACGGGCGCCGCGTGCTGGTCCTCACCGAGCGCGGCGAGGCGGTGACGGTGGACCCTGCCACCGGGAAGTCCCTGCGCCGGGTGAAGATCCGGGCCAGGCTCCTCGATGGCGGCGACGCCCCGGAGCTGCTGGGCTGGGACGCGCACGGCCGCTTCCTGGCCAGGCTCGACCTCGACGACGACGGCGACGAACTTCGATTGGTCGATCCCACCACCGGGAAGACCTCCGAGGCCCGGGGCATCGGCCTGGTCGAGAGCCACCGGAGCCCCGTCATCGGCAAGGTCCACCCCTGGTGACGGCCCCCTGGGGTCCGTGGCGCCGGAACCGCTGGGCGGTCGCCGTCCTGGCCGTCCTCGGCCTGGTGATCGGCCTGGCCCTGGCCTTCCGCCCGGACTCCGGGCCGATCGACCCCCGCCCGCTGACCGGCCCCTGGAGGCCTCCGCCGCTCCCGGTGACCGTCGGCTACGCCTGGTGGGACCAGTGCCCATACGGTTCCGGCCCGGCGCACGCCCCTCGCTGCTCCGGCTGGCAGCTGGCCGTACGGTCCGGAGAGCCCGTCGCGGGTGCGAGCCCGGTCGGGGGGAGCGAGGGGTTGCAGCGGATCGAGGTACCCGACGCCGTCTCGTACCTGTCCGACGAGGCCGGGCCGAACAGGGTCCGGGCTCCGTTCCAGGTGAGCTCCGACGGCCGCCGGGTCGCCTACCTCAGCGCGACCGGAGGGCACTTCGTCGCCCATGATCTCGCGAGCGGCCGGAGGATCGAGCTCGATCCGGGGCTGCTGGGTGGCCTGTCCGCACAGGACCGCCTCGACCTGCGCGTCTCCGAGGACGGCCGGTTCTTCTCCGCGGCCCGTCTGGGCGGAGAACCGGAGGTCTACCTCACCGACTTCGAGACCGGGCTGGTCAGCCGGCTGGAAGGCGTCTGCGAGATCCTCAGCCTGGGCCGTGACGCCCGCGAGATCGTCGGCGTCCCCTGCCGCGGCGGGGAGACGAGTCCTTCCGAAGGGGAGGACCGGCCGTGGGCGGTCTTCGGCCGGGACGGCGCGCGCCTTCGCGGTGTACCCGGCGAGGCCTGCCACACCGGCGTGCACTCCGACGTCACCCGGGGTCACGCCCTCGTCTCGGCGGACGGCGAGCACGCGGCCGGCCTCTACTGGAAGGCGTTCCACGCCTACGGCACGGATTTCCCGGACCTGGGCGACGTCCTCACCGTCAGGAGCGTGCGGTCGGGCCGGATCCTGCGGATCGTCCGGCTGCCCGCTTCCCCGGTTCCCTGGAGCCACCAGGGCATGGCCGGTGACCGGGCGGTGCTGCGGGACGGCGAGAACGGCGTCCACCTGGTGAATCTCGTCACCGGCGGAATCCACCAGGTGCTGGATGCACTTCCGGACTCCTCGATGGCGATCGTCTTCGGCACCCCGGCGACCAGGCCCGTGGCTTCGCCGCCCGCGCCGTCTGGCGGCCCGCCCGCCGTCTCTCCGCCCCCGGGCGTGCTCTCCGGGTGCACCGGTGACCCCTGCAAGCGCTGGCACCTGGCGACGGACGCCGTGCCGGTCCTGTCCTCGCCGGAGACCCTGCCCGTGCCCGGCCTGTTCGCGGTCGGCCGCGACGGCCGCCACCTGGCCTACGGACGTACGGAGGACCTGCGACTGGTCGTCCACGACCTGAAGACCGGGAGGGCGCTCCCCGCCTCGGACCCGCTCGACCCCGATGCCGGCTTCTCGGACCGGCTCGCGCTCTTCTTCACCCCGGACGGCCGTCGTCTGGCGTTCCAGCCGGCGGAGGGCCGGCCGGTCCAGCTCACCGACATCCGGACGGGGCGGCGGTCGCGGTTCCGGGTCGGTCCCGGTGACGGCCTCATCGGCTGGACGCCGACCGGGCCGGTGGTCCACCGGGTCACGGCCGATGAGGACGGGCCTTACGAGAGCGAGCTGCGCTTCCTCAGCCCCGCCGGGAAGCACCTGCGGACCGTCCGCACGGACGACTGGCCCGGCAGTCCACCCTCCGGCGTCTCCCCCGACGGGCGCAGGGTGGTCACTCCGAGCGGCGAGGAGACGCCGCTGATCATCGACGTCGCGACCGGGCGCGAGGTCCGGCCCGACATCACCCGGTACGGCGGCCGGCGCCACTGGGTCTTCCAGGGCTGGGTCACCTCGGACGAGATCCTGGTCAGGACCGAGGGGACCGCGACGCGGGAGTACGGCGTGCTGACCCTCTCCACCGGCGAGCTGGAGATCCTCCGGTGAGCACACCGGATCCGGGCGAACGGGCTGGACGGGGGCGAAGGGGCGGGGAAAGCGGGAGAGGGCCGCCCGGCGGGCGGCCCTCTCCTGTTGCTGCCGGGGGGCGGTCAGGCCGCCCCTCCCCTGATCCGGAAGGCGGTCAGGCCATCTTCCGCTTCAGGTTCTCGTCCAGGGCCGCCAGGAAGTCCTGGGTGGTCAGCCACTGGGCGTCGCCGCCGACGAGCAGGGCGAGGTCCTTGGTCATCTGGCCGCCCTCGACGGTCTCGATGCAGACCTGCTCCAGCTTCTCGGCGAAGTCGGTCACCGCGGGGGTGTTGTCGAGCTTGCCGCGGTGGGCCAGGCCCCGGGTCCACGCGAAGATCGAGGCGATCGGGTTGGTGGAGGTCGGGTTGCCCTTCTGGTGCTCACGGTAGTGACGGGTCACGGTGCCGTGGGCGGCCTCGGCCTCGACGGTGCGGCCGTCGGGCGACATCAGGACCGAGGTCATCAGGCCGAGCGAGCCGAAGCCCTGCGCGACGGTGTCGGACTGCACGTCGCCGTCGTAGTTCTTGCAGGCCCAGACGTAGCCGCCCTCCCACTTCATCGCCGCGGCGACCATGTCGTCGATCAGGCGGTGCTCGTAGGAGATGCCGGCGGCCTCGAAGTCCTTCTTGAACTCGGTCTCGAACACCTCGGCGAAGATGTCCTTGAAGCGCCCGTCGTAGGCCTTCATGATCGTGTTCTTCGTCGACAGGTAGACCGGGTAGTTGCGGGCCAGGCCGTACCGCATCGAGGCGCGGGCGAAGTCGCGGATCGACTCGTCCAGGTTGTACATCGCCATGGCGACGCCGGCGCCCGGGAAGTCGAAGACGTTGAGCTCGATCGGCTCCGAGCCGTCCTTCGGGGTGAAGGTCAGCGTCAGCGAGCCCTCACCGGGGATCTTGACGTCGGTGGCGCGGTACTGGTCGCCGAAGGCGTGACGGCCGATGACGATCGGCTTGGTCCAGCCCGGCACCAGCCGCGGCACGTTGGACATGATGATCGGCTCACGGAAGACCACGCCGCCGAGGATGTTGCGGATGGTCCCGTTCGGGGACTTCCACATCTTCTTGAGGCCGAACTCCTCGACCCGCGCCTCGTCCGGGGTGATGGTGGCGCACTTGACGCCGACGCCGTACTGCTTGATGGCGTTGGCGGAGTCGATCGTCACCTGGTCGTCCGTGGCGTCGCGGTGCTCGATGCCGAGGTCGTAGTACTTCAGGTCGACGTCGAGGTAGGGGAGGATCAGCTGTTCCTTGATGAACTGCCAGATGATCCTCGTCATCTCGTCGCCGTCAAGCTCGACGACGGGGTTCTCTACCTTGATCTTGGGCATGCGTGTGGTTCCCCTTCTGAACTAACACGGGCCAGACAGTCCTTTTGAGGCTCACTGGCCGTTGAGGCTATCGGACGGGTGCGGGCGGCCTGAGGGCCACCCGGTCATCCGACGACTTATGCAGGTGTGACTTCTACAAGGGCACGTAGTCCTTGAACTCCAGGATGAGGGCGCCGGCCATGAGCGCGACGCCGAGAAGCCCGAGCGTCACGACGTCCGTCGCCTTCTTCCGTACGGCCAGCCGCCCGCCGGCCCCGGCCATCCTGGCGAGCGCGCCCAGGGTGATGACGGCGCCCAGCGCGAATCCGCCCCAGTAGACGTGCACCAGGACGGCGCATGCCACGGCGACGACCGCACCCGCCAGCACCAGCGGGTACGGTCCCCAGCGATCCTCTGTCGTCCGCGCGTTCACCGCTCGCCGATCGGCTTCCACTTCTGGTCCCGCTCGCCGATGTACTCGCTGTCCGGGCGGATCAGCCGGTTGTCGGCGTGCTGCTCGATGACGTGTGCGGTCCATCCTGACATGCGGCTGACCGAGAAGACCGGAGTGAACAGGTCGGTCGGGATGCCGAGGTAGTGGTAGACCGTCGCGGCGTAGAAGTCGACGTTCGGATAGAGGCCCTTCGTCTCGAAGACGACCTCCTCCATCTCCTTGGACATCCGGTAGTACGTGTCGTCCCCGGATGCCTCGGCGAGCTCCCGCGACATCTTGCGCAGGTGCGTGGCGCGCGGGTCCTCGGTCTTGTAGACGCGGTGCCCGAAGCCCATGATCTTCTCGCCGGCCGCGAGCCTGTCGCGTACGGCCTGCGCCACGCCGCCCGGGTCGAGCGACTCCAGGGTGCGCATGACCTGCTCGTTGGCGCCGCCGTGCAGCGGGCCCTTGAGCGTGCCGATCGCGGCGACGACGGCCGAGTGCATGTCCGACAGGGTCGCGGCGCAGACGCGGGCGGCGAACGTCGAGGCGTTCATCGTGTGGTCGGCGTGCAGGACGAGGCAGGCGTCGAAGATCTCGACGGCGCGGGCGTCGGCGGCGCGGCCGGTGATCTGCAGCAGGAAGTTCGCCGCGACGCTGAGCGCCGGGTCCGGGTCCGGGATCGACGCGCCGGTCCTGGCCGCGTGGTAGCGGGCCACCAGGAGCGGCTGCTGCGCGGTCAGCCGGGCGGCCTTGCGCCGGTTGGCCTCCGGGCTGTTGGAATCCTTGTCCGGATCGTCCGCCCCGGCGAGCGAGACCAGCGTGCGCAGCGCCTCCATGGGCGCCTGCTTCGATGCGATCTCCGTGACGTTGGCTTCGACGAGGGCGCCGAGCGTGCGCCCCTGGACCAGCTCCGCGCTGTAGGCGGCCAGCTGCTCCCGCGTGGGGAGCGTGCCGCACTGCAGCAGGTGGGCGGTCTCTTCGAAGGTGGTACGGCCGGCCAGATCGTGGATGTCGTATCCGCGATAGAAGAGGCGACCGGCCTGACCGTCGATGTCACTGAGCGCTGTGGACGCGGCTACGACATCGGCGAGGCCTTTGGTGGGCTTGTCCGCCATGAGTGTTTCCTCCGCTTATCTTCCTCGGAAGTCTACCCGTGAGCAGGGGAAACCTTTTCAAGAGGTCCAGACCAATTTCACGAAGGATTCTGCTTCTGGCAAAGGAGATTCCGCATCCCCTCGTTTGGGTAAGCCGGAGCTGTAGTAACAGTTACGGCGGGCTACCTGGGGAGGAACTGCCGTGGAGGGGCCGTTCATACGCATCGAGGACACCGGTGAGGTGGTCCCGTTGCGCCCCGAGATCACGACGGTCGGGCGAGGCCGGGGAGTCGACATCCGGCTCACCGATCCGAGCGTGTCCCGGCTGCACGCGGAATTCGTCCGGCGCGGACCCTACCTGTACGTCGTTGACCTGGGCCTGTCCCGCAACGGCACGCGGGTGAACGGCAGGCCGATCGCCCGGAGGGTCCTCGACGACGGCGACGTCGTCTCCTTCGGCGCCGCGCGGGGCCGGATCGGCGGGGTCCCGCGCGAGGACTTCGTCCCCGAGGTCGAGCTCCGCCGCGCGGCGGCGCCGGAGCTGACCAGGCGGGAGGTGGACGTGCTGACGTCGCTGTGCCGTCCGGCGCTCTCGGACGAGGCGTTCGTCGCCCCGGCCACGGCACGGGAGATCGCGGACGATCTGGTGGTGACGGAGGCGGCGGTCAAGCAGCACCTCCTCCGCCTTTACCAGAAATTCCGCATCCCGGAGGGCACCAACCGGCGCACCAGGCTGGCCAACGAGGTCGTGGCCCTGGGGCTGGTCCGGCCCACCCCGGTCGTGCCGCCGCAGCGGGCGACCGGCGGCGGCGCCGAGCCCTCACCG
>NZ_CDRNDK010000061.1:0-21840 GCF_977012225.1 Planomonospora algeriensis
TGCGCCGACTCCTCCGCCCGCCGGCGGACACGGCCGGGGCTTGTAGGGCCGGAGACGGGCGGGGTCCCTGCGGGACGGGTCAGCGGCAGGACTCCAGCCGCCGGGCGTGCGCCGCGGCGGGCAGGAACGCCGCCCACACGGCCTTGCCCCCGGTCTCCAGCGGAGACCACCCCCAGGTATGGCTGACCCCGCGCACGATCTGCAGTCCCCGGCCGCTCTCCGCCTCGTCGTCGAAGTCCCGCAGCCGGGGCCCCTGGTCGCAGGGGTCGGTGACCGCGCACAGCACGGAGCGCTCGGTGCTGCACAGCACGATCCTGGCGTGCCTGCGGGAGGCGGCGTAGGACGCGTTCGCGATCCCGTGGCGCAGGGCGTTGGTCACCAGCTCCGAGACCGCGAGGGTGACGTCGTCGACCAGCGCGGCGAGTCCCCAGGCGTGCAGGGAGGAGGAGGCGAAATCCCGCGCCGTCCGGGCGGCGCACGCCTCGTCGCGCAGGCTCCGGACCGCCATCTGCAACTGGTCGAGGTGGCTGTCCCCGTCCGACCACGGCGGCAGGCCGCTGGGCGGGAGCAGGTGGTCGAGCATCGACAGCCAGCGCTCCCATCCGCAGATCTCTGCCCGGACGGAAGCGACGTCGTGCTGTGGATAACCAGTCATCGGCGACCTTGGGGAAGAGGCGGCGATCGCGTCACGAGGGGTCTCGCCCAGTCATCTTGCCTGGAGGAGATGTGCAAACGCAAGTACAGATGCACGTGCATCTGCACACGGGGCTATGCTGCTCCCAATGTTCCCCTGCCTGATTCGGTGAGAGGCGAGGATGGATCAGCTGCGTAACGGCATGGCGGCGGCCCTTCTGGTCGAGGCGGAGTGGCGCAAGAGCCGCTTCAGCAATCCCAGCGGAAACTGCGTGGAGGTGGCCGGGCTGCCCGGCGGAGCGGTGGCCGTACGGAACTCGCGCGACCCCGAGGGGCCGGCGCTGATCTACACGCGCGCGGAGGTCGACGCCTTCGTCCGGGGGGTGAAGGACGGCGAGTTCGACGACCTCGTCGACTGAGGTGGTTGAAGAATAAAGTTCCGTCTGGTCCGGGACGGTTCGCCGGAGTACCGTGAAGGCCGCGACGGCCACGAGGGGTGGGCGCAGACTCGCATTCCGTGCACGAAGGACCGCCGATGACCAGATCCCACGCTCATGGGGAGCCCGCCGATCCCATCTTCATGACCGGGCCCCGGGGGAGCTCGACGGTGCTGCGGATCGTGCTGGGTGCGCAGTTGCGCCGGCTCCGCGAGGCGCGGCACATCACCCTGGAGCAGGCGGGCCGGACGATCCGCGCCTCCCACTCGAAGATCAGCCGGATGGAGCTCGGCCGGGTCGGCTTCCGGATCCGGGACGTGGCCGACCTGCTCACGCTGTACGGCGTGCTGGACGACGGCGAGCGCGGGGCGCTGCTGGGCCTGGTCGAACAGGCCAACCAGCCCGGCTGGTGGCACAACTACGGCGACGTCCTGCCGAGCTGGTTCGAGACCTACGTCGGCCTGGAGGAGTCCGCCTCCGTCATCCGCAACTACGAGGTCCAGTTCGTCCCGGGCCTGCTGCAGAGCGAGGACTACGCGCGGGCCGTGATCCGGCTGGGCCACGCGGACGCCTCCGAGGCGGAAATCCACAGAAGGGTGGGGCTGCGCACGGCGCGCCAGCGGCTCCTGCGCGCCCCCGAGCCGCCCCACCTGTGGGCGGTGCTGGACGAGGCGGTGCTGCGCCGCCCGCTCGGCGGGCCCGAGGTCATGCGCGGCCAGATCGACCACATCCTCGACGCGATCGAACTGCCCAACGTGACGGTCCAGATCGCGCCGTTCAGCATCGGCGGCCACGCCGCCGCGGGCGGGCCCTTCAGCATCCTGCGCTTCGCCCAGCCCGACCTGCCCGACATCGTCTACATGGAGCAGCTGACCAGCGCCGTCTACCTGGAGAAGCGCGACGAGGTCGAACGCTACCTGGAGGTGATGGAGCGCCTGTGCATCGCGGCCGAGCCCGCCTCGGAGACCGCGGCGATCCTCACCCGCATCCGCGAGGAGCTTTAGCGCCCTTCCGACCCGGCGGAGACCGGACGGTTCACCCGGAACCAGGATCGACGTCCGGCGGCGGACGGGCGCGGCCTCACACGGCGCCCGGGGCCCAGGAGGGGTCGCGGCCGCCGAACGCCGCGAGCCGGTCGTACGGCGGCGCGTCGTCGGTCACCGGCACCTGCGGGGCCACCTGGAACCCGTCGGCCTCGTCCCCGCGGAACCGGGGGTCGTCGTGGGCCTGGTCCCATTCGAGGGCGAACCGCGCCACCTCGGGATCGAGGTCGTCGGTGGACCGGCCGGTCGCCTTGGCGATGTCCCAGGTGTGCGCGGCCAGTTCGGTGATGTTCTGGCCGACCGCCGCGGTGGCCGGGACCTCGCCGCCCGGGTAGCGGTGCGTGCGCTCCAGGGCGCCCGGCTGCCGCCAGGCGGTCAGCAGCGCGTCGGCGGCCGTGCGGTAGGCGCCGGTCCAATCGTCACCGAGCAGATCGCCGTCGAGGGCGCGGCGCCGCTCGCCGGCGGCCACCAGGGCGAACTGGTGGAGCTCGTCCACGACGTGGCCGACCAGCGCCCGCAGGTCCCAGGAGCGGCACGGGGTCGGCAGGGCGGCCTGCTCGGGGCGGATCCCGGCGATGACGGCGCCGGTCTGCTCCAGCGCGCGCGACAGCAGGGCGACCAGGGCTTCCGGTGAGGTCGTGGTCATGTCTTTCTCCTTCGGAGGTCGGGGGTTCGGTGATTCGGTGGTGCCCGTGCCGTGCGGTCAGGCGCGCGGGCCGTCCAGCACGTCGTAGATCAGGTGGGTGACGGCGGTGCCGGTGATCACGCGCGGGTCGCCGAGGTGGACGGGAGTGCCGGTGAGCCGGTCGAACATGCGGGTTCCGCCGCCGAGGAGCACCGGTACCAGGTCGATGCGCACCTGGTCGACCAGGCCGGCGTCGAGCGCCTGCCAGGCCACGTCGCCCGGGCCGACCCCGACCGCCTTGTCCCCCGCGGCCTGCCGGGCCAGCTCGACGGCGGCGGCGAGTCCGTCGGTGACGAACGTGAACGGCGTCCCTTCGGCCTTCCAGTCCTCGGGCGCGGTGTGGGTCACCACGAAGGTCGGCACGCCCATCGGGTGGGTGCCGTCCCAGCCGTTGGTCATGTCGAACAACCGCCGGCCGACGACCAGGGCTCCGGTGATGTCGTTCAGCTCCCGCACGTGGGCGGCGCTGGCCGCCGAGGTGCGGTAGGCGACCCGCGTGGAGTTCGCGGTCGACGTCGGCACGTCCCCGTTGCGGCACCACGCGAACAGGTGCTCGAAACCGCTGTTGGACGGGCCGGCGATGAAGCCGTCCAGGGACATCGACGCCTCGATGTACACCGTCGCCATGAGATCACTCCGTTCCCCGGGTACCCGGTGCCGTGGTGCGCGTGGCCGTTGCCCGCGCGGGTCGGTCATTGAGACGCACCCGGCCGGCGAAAGTGATCGGTCCTCCGCGCACCGGGTCTCAGAGGGTGAGCGGCAGGCCGAACGCGGGGAACAGGTGGGGCTCGAACGCGGTGATCTCGGCGATCATCCCGTTCTCGATCCGCAGCACGTCCAGCACCTGCGCGCGGTACACCGCGGTGCCCGGCCGCTGCACGTACCCGGCCGCCGCGGGCTGCCCGTTCGCCCGCGTGGGCAGGTGCCGCCAGCGTCCGAAGTAGGCGGGTGAGGCGGGGTCGTACGTCCGGGCCAGCGCGGCCCCGATCGCGTCGCGGCCCGCGACCCAGAGCGGGCCCGGCGGCATCGTCACCAGGGCGTCCTGGCGCAGCAGCTCCGCCACGGCGGCGGCGTCGGCCCGGTCGGCCGCGTCCATGTACCGCTGCAGGACCACGCGCTCGTCCCGGCTCGGCGCCGCCGGGGCCGTCCACTGCGTCCGGCGCCGGGGCAGGTGCTCGCGCAGCGTCGACGGCCGGCGAGTGCGCTGTTGACCGAGGCGGTGCTCATCTCCAGCAGCTCCGCCGCCTCGCCGGCCGGCCAGCCGAGCACGTCCCGCACCACCAGCACCGCCCGCTGCCGGGGCGGCAGGTGCTGGATCGCGGTCAGGAAGACCAGCTCCATCGTCTCCCGCGACACGGCCGTCTCCTCCGGCGCCACCACCGCGGCGTCCTCCCCGGTGCCGGGCCCGTCCGCCGGCCCGGATCCGGGCCGCTCCCCGGGAGGGTTTCCGTCACCTGCTCCGGTGTGACGAATTCACCGGTGGGCCGCGATGCCGATGCCGATGCCGATGACGTCGGCTCCGGCTCCAGCGCCGACGCCGGCTCCGGCGCGGACGGTGCGGAAGGCGGCGCCGCTCCGGCCGCTCCGGCCAGGGCCGCGTCCCGTGCGATGCGGGCGATGCGCCGCAACCTGCCGACGGAGGACGACAGCGCGGCCACGTCCGTGTAGAACGCCTCGGGCAGCCGTGGAGCCAGCTCCCGCGCCCGCCGCTCGATGTCGGCGATCAGCTCCCGCACCGCGTCGCCCGTCGCCGGGTCCCGCCGGGACCGGTACGCCCGCTGCCGGCACGCCGCCGAGCAGTACACCGAGGTCCGGCCCTGCCCACCGGTGCGCGGGGGCAGTGCCACCCCGCAGCTACGGCATCGCGCCACAACGCCCCCATGCATAACGTCACCCCGTCCGGCGTTACGCATTAACCCACGTCCGGCCGCCCGGCGCCAGACCGCCGGACGGACCGCTGGACGGGCCGCTGGACGGGCCGCCGGACGGGCCGCTGGACGGGCCGCCGGACGGGCCGCCGGACGGCACCCGTCGGTGAGAACTCCGTCCCATCCGTAAAAAACCGGTATGACAACGGATGAATCAGGGCACAGCTCAGCGGTGTGGCAGATGATCAGCGAGATCATGACCATTGTGATCGTGCTCGGCATCGCCGGGCTGGCGGTGCTCGTCCTGTCCGTCGTCGTCCTGGCGGTGCTCGCGGTGCTGGCCCTGACCACCGGGAGGGAGCAGGATGGGAACAGAACCTTCCGGAGGTAGGCGATGCGGCAACTGAGCGCGGTCGACACGCAGTTCCTGAACTTCGAGACCGAGACGAACGTCGCGAACATCGCCGGACTGGCGATCCTGGACGGTGTGCTGACCCAGGGGGACCTGCTCTCCCTGCTGGCCGGCCGGCTCCACCTGGCGGCGCCGCTGCGCCGGAGACTGGCCTTCGTCCCGTTCGGCCTGGACCATCCGTACTGGGTGGAGGAGCCGCGGATCGACCTGGACTACCACGTACGCGAACTGGCCCTGCCCCCGCCGGGCGATGACGAGCAGCTGGGCGAGCAGGTGGCCCGGCTGCACGCCCGCCCCCTGGACCGGCGCCGCCCGCTGTGGGAGATGTACCTCATCCACGGCCTGGCGGGCGACCGGATGGCCCTCTACACCAAGGTCCACCACGCCGCGGTCGACGGCATCACCGGCGCCGACGTGCTCGCCGCGCTGCTGGACACCTCACCCGAGCCCACCGTGACGTCCTCGGTGCCCGTCTCCCGGACCCAGGAGCGGATCAGCGCGGCGGAGATGCTCGCCAAGGGGATGGCCAAGGCGGCCGCCAACCCGGCGAACACCGTCCGGTTCCTCGTCGACGCGGTCCCGCACCTGGACGAGATCCCCGTCGTCTCGCAGCTGCCCGGCGCGGGACTGGTCTCGCGCGTCACGCGCGATCTGGCGGGCCGCCTGACGGGCCGGGACCCCGCGCCCGCGCTGCCCAGGATGACGCCGCCTCGCACTCCGTTCAGCGGGCGGATCAGCGGCCACCGCAGGTTCGCCTTCACCACCCTGTCGCTGGCGGACGTCAAACGGGTCAAGAACGCCTTCGGCGTCACGGTGAACGACGTGGTGATGACCGTGTGCGCCGGGGCGCTGCGGCAGTGGCTGATCAAGCACGACGCGCTGCCCGACCGGCCGCTCGTCGCCGGTGTGCCGTTCTCCCTGCGCACGATGGGCAACCAGAGCGCGGGCAACCAGGTCACCCTCATGATCACGCAGCTGGCCACGCAGGTCGCCGACCCGGTGGAGCGGCTGCTGGCCGTACGGGACGCCATGACCGTGATCAAGGACCGCTCGTCGCTGGCTCCCGCCCACTGGCTCCAGCAGGTCAGCGACATGATGCCCTCGGCGCTGACCGGGCTGGCCGCCCGGGCGGCCTTCGACCTGTTCGCCGGGACCGCGGGGCCGATCAACGTGGTGATCTCCAACGTCCCGGGCCCGCAGATCCCCCTGTACGTCAGCGGCGCCCGGCTGCTGGCCTACCACCCCGTGTCGTGATCACGACATGAGCGGCGGCGTCAACATCACCGTCTTCTCCTACGACGGCTCGCTCGACGTCGGCGTGATCGCCTGCCGGGAGATGGTCCCCGACGTGTGGACGGTCACCGACCACCTCCGGGCGGCCCTATCGGAGCTGGTGCTCATCGTCGAGCAGCAGTGACGCGCCGGGGGCGTCGTCGACGAAGTGCAGCACCTTCTCCAGGCAGACGATGGAGCCCTTCTCCTGCCGCTTGACGAAGTGGATGTCGTCGGCGAGAGCCCGCATGATCTGCAGCCCCCGCCCGGACTCGGCGGTCGGAGCGGCCTGCTGGCGGGTCCCGGAGAACTCGAAGCCGCCTCCGGCGTCCACGACCTTGATCACGCACCGGTCGCTGGAGAGCTCGGTGCGCACCATGTAGTCGTCGCTCTCGGTGGCGTGCTTTATCACGTTGGAGCACGCCTCGGAGAGCATGAGCTGGATGTCGTCGCGGATGTGCGCCTGCACGCCCAGTGCGCCCAGCGACGAGTCCAGCATCTGCCTGATGACCGGAACGCTCGCGGCGTCGCGCGGCAGACGCAGCGCGATGGTGGCTTCCACGGTCTCCCCCTTCCCGGTGGCCTTGCCGACCCCTGCCCCGGGAGGGCGGGCCTAACCGCCCGGCGGGAGCGGGCCTGACCGCGCCGCGGGCTCCCCGGCCCGCCGTACGGCCTGCCACGGTTCGGTGAGCTCCACCTGTTCGATGCCCTCGGGGGCCGCCAGGAACGCGATCGTCCTACCGTTGAGCATGATCTCCCCTTGTCCGACGTGTCGTCCGGATGTGTGCTTTCCAGCGGCACGTCATGCCCGGCGGGAGGGGAACTACGCGGTCTCCGCGGCCGGGCGGCGGACCTTGCGTCTGCGCAGTCCCGCGGCGGTGAGCCGGGCGACCAGCTCGCGCGAGGAGACCGCCTCGGCGCCCAGGGCGAGGGCCCGCTCGTAGACGGTCTCCGGGACGTCGTAGTGGTCCCGGTCGAAGGCCCGGGGCGGCACGCCCAGCCGGGCGGCGAAGGCGTGCAACTCCTCGGTGGAGGAATCGCTCACCAGATGGGACCAGAGCAGGCCGCGGGGACCGGGCCAGTTCGGCGGGTCGATCAGCACGCTCACCGGCGCACCGCCCCGCGGCCGGCGGGCCGGGGACCTCCCCGGAGCGCCGCCGTCACTGCGGCCGTCACGGTCACCGCCGTCACCGCCCGATGAGGTCGAGCGCGACCTCCAGGGCGGCGGCCCTGCGCTCGTCGTCGGACAGGTCGTCGCCGGAGAGCAGGAACCCGGAGGCGTGCAGGGCGAACAGCGCCATGGAGCTCCTCAGCCGGACGACCGCCGAGTCACCGGGCTCGACCAGGAAGCCGATCAGGTGGAGCATGCGCTCGCGGCTCTTCTCCATCACCGGGTGGTTCTTCATCGCGGTCTGGTTGCGCTCGAAGAACCGCATGATCTGGTGGTGCCGCCCGTGGTGGAGGCCGTCGGCGTAGCGGTGGAGCAGCTCGCGCCGGGTCTCGTCGGTGCGCGGCCGCGCCTCGGCCCAGGCGATCAGCTCCTCGATGATGCGCAGCCGCTCCTCGGCCAGGCTGGCGACGATGTCGTCCTTGGTCTTGAAGTGGTAGTAGAGGGCGGCCTTGGTCACGCCGAGGATCTCGGCGATCTCCCGGAGCGAGGTCGCCTCGTACCCCTGCTCGACGAAGAGCCGCAGCGCGATCTCCTGGATGCGCGTGCGCGTGTCGGCCTGTTCCCGCATGGTGTCCTTCGTCGCTGTGTCCGCTGCCGAGGAATCAACTTGACGGCCGGCAAGTAAGCCGCCTACATTTTTAGCATATCGGAAACTTGCCGGTCGGCAGGTAAGGCGGATTCTCTCCCTGGGGGCTCACGAGTGAAACAGACCGAAGCGGCACCCGCGCGGCGGCGCGAGGTCATGGTGGTGCTGCCGGGCCTGATGCTGGCGATGGTCCTGGCGATGCTGGACAACATGATCGTCGGCACCGCGCTGCCCCGCATCGTCGGCGAGTTCAACGACCTGGCCCACTTCTCCTGGGTGGTGACGGCCTACGTGCTCGGCACCACCGTCTCGACCCCCATCTGGGGCAAGGTCGGCGACCTGTACGGCCGGAAGAACATCTTCCTCGGCTCCATCGTCATCTTCATGATCGGTTCCGCGCTCTGCGGCATGGCCGGCTCCGACGTCCTGGGCGGTCCCGAGGGCGGCATGATCCAGCTCATCGCCTTCCGCGCGCTCCAGGGCCTGGGCGCGGGCGGCCTGATGGTCAACGCGATGGCCATCATCGGCGACCTGGTCCCGCCCCGCGAGCGCGGCCAGTACCAGGGCATGATGGCCGGCGTGATGTCCCTGGCGATGATCGCCGGGCCGCTCGTCGGCGGGTTCATCACCGACCACCTCGACTGGCGCTGGGCCTTCTACGTGAACCTGCCCGTCGGGTTCGCCGCCCTGGCGCTGCTCGCCGTCAAGCTGAAGCTGCCCAAACACCGCACCGAGCACCGCATCGACTGGCTCGGCGCGGCCCTGCTCTCCACCGGCATCACCGCCCTGGTCCTCATCACCACCTGGGGCGGGAACGAGTACGCCTGGGGCTCGCCGCAGATCCTCGGCCTGGTGGGGCTCGCCGCGGTGACCCTCGCGCTGTTCGTCGCCGTCGAGCGCCGCGCCGCCGAGCCCATCATGCCGCTCGGCCTGTTCCGCAACCGCAACTTCACGCTGATCTCGCTGATCGGGTTCCTGCTCGGCTTCGCCATGTTCGGCGCGATCAACTTCTTGCCGCTGTTCCAGCAGACCGTCCAGGGTGCCTCGGCCACCAACTCCGGCCTGCTGCTGCTCCCCATGATGGGCGCGGCCATGGTGGTGTCCCTCTTCGTCGGCCAGGCCATCACGAAGACCGGGAAGTACAAGGCCTACCCGATCGTCGGCGGCGTCGGCATGGCCTTCGGCATGTGGCTGCTGTCTTTGATGGGCGTGGCCACCCCCGCCTGGCAGACCGGCGTGTTCATCGCCGTCCTCGGCCTCGGCATGGGATTCCTGATGCAGACCACCATGCTGATCGCGCAGAACAGCGTGGACGCCAAGGACCTGGGCGTCGCCAGCAGCACCGCCACCTTCTTCCGCTCCATCGGCGGCTCGTTCGGCGTCTCCCTGTTCGGCGCCGTCTTCACCAACCGGCTGGGCGACGAGCTGACGACCCGGTTCGGGCCGGAGGGGGAGAAGCTCGCCACCGCGGGCGGCCAGGTCACCCCGGAGGCGATGGGGCAGCTGCCCCGGCCGTGCGCACCGGCTTCCTGGAGTCGCTGGCCGTCTCCATCTCCGGCGTGTTCTGGTGGGCGATCCTGTTCGCCGTCGTGGTCCCGCTGCTGGCCGCCCTCATCAAGGAGATTCCGCTGCGCGGCGGCCCCGCCCAGGGGGAGCCGACGGAGAAGACGGCGGAGGAGTCGGGAGAGGAACCGGGAGAGGGGGAGCCCGCCCCGCCGCCGCTCACGGCTTCAGCGTGAGCCTGTTCCCCCCTCGGCAGGCGGTTCACGGGCGGTCGCCGGGCGAGCGGCCAAGCCGCGGCCCAGTCGATCCCAAGTCGGGCCGGGCACGCTCAGGGACATGAACACCACCGCACCGGACACCACCGCCGGATACGTGACCCGGCGCCCCGAGGCGGCCGACGCCGCCGCCGTCCACGAGCTGATCTCCCTGTGCGACACGCAGGTGATCGGCAAGGCCGATATGACCCTGGACGACGTCGCCGACCAGCTGAACGACCCTGCCTTCGACCGGGAGCGGGACGGCTGGCTCGTCCACGACGCCGGCGGCCGCCTCGTCGCCTGGGCCTGGGTCTGCCGGAAGGGCTCCAGCGACAACGTCGACATCGACGTGGTGGTCCACCCCGACGCCCAGGCCCTCACCGGAGGGCTCTGGGACACCGTGACCGAGCGGGCACGGCAGATCACCGCGGGGCTCGGCCACGCCCGCGCCGTGCTGGACATCGGCCTGTACCGGGAGGACAGCGGCAAGCGCGCCGTCGCCGCCGCCCGCGGATTCGCCCCCGCCACCAGCTTCATCCGGCTCCTCGCCGACCACGTCGGCCAGATCGCCGAGCCCGCCCCGCCCGTCGGGCTGACCCTGCACGACGGCCGGACCGAGGAGGTCCGCCGCCAGGGCCACGCGGTCCAGCAGGCGGGCTTCGCCGACCACTTCGGGTTCACCCCGAAGGGCTTCGACGAATGGTTCGCCGACCTCGACGCCTCGGCCAGCACCGACTGGTCCCAGCTGCTGGTGGCCCGGATCGACGGCGAACCGGCCGCGATGCTGCTGGGCACCGACATGTTCGCCGGTGACGAGAACTGCGGCTACGTCCGCCAGCTCGCCGTCCTGCCCGCTCACCGCGGCCGGGGCCTGGGCCGGTTCATGCTCCGCACGGCGTTCGCCGCCGACGCGCGGCGCGGTCGGGTCGGCACCTACCTGCACGTCGACGCCAACAACAGCACCCCCGCACTGGACCTCTACCTGTCGGTGGGCATGCGCCAGGTCCTGGCCATCGACGTCTGGCGCCGCACGGTCTGAACCCGGCTCCGGGCGCCCAGGGCTCCGGGCCCGGCCCGGGACTCCCGTGAGACCCCGGTGCCGCGCGGGCGCCACCCGGGTACGGCCCGCCGTACCCGCACGGGTCCCTGCCACCCGCACGGATCCCTGCTCCGGGTACGGCCTCAGCCCGCGGGCGTACCCGGAGCAGGGGCAGCGCGCACGCCCCGGCGGCCAGGGCCGTGACCGCCAGAGCCGCCGATCGGCCGGCCGTACCCGCGAACCGGCCGGGCCGCCGCTCAGTCGGAGGCCACCCGGTGCTTGGCGAGGTGGGCCAGGACCGCCTGGTTGGCCTCCCAGCCGTCGGGGAACTTCACCGGCACGCCCAGCTGCACCGGCTCGGCCGACGGATGGGCGTCCAGCAGCTCCGGGATGCCCGCCCGCGCCACCACGATGCACGCGTGCCGGTGCCGGGAGGTGAGCACGCACAACCGCCCCGACTCCAGGTGGAACGCCGTGGCGTCCCGCCGCCCCGACAGCGGGTGCAGCACGATCGTCACGTCGTACTCCCGCCCCTGCAGCCGGTTGGCGGTGTCCACCGTGATCTCCTCCGGCACCCCCGCCGCCCGGATCGCCGCCACCTGGTCGCGGTGCGCCGCCCCGATGGCGATCCGCCCGGCCGTCACCGGATGGCTGCCGCGCTCCGAGTGCGCGACCGGCGCGCGCTGCAGCAGCCGCAGCGCCAGCAGCGCCACCGCCTGCACCGCCTCGGCGTCCGTGCGGACCGTGTGCCGGCTCGGCAGCTCGTACAGCGCCCAGCCCGAACCCGCCGCCTCCTCCAGCGCCCGGTCATAGGAGGTCCGCATGCCGTCCACCGTCAGCTCCAGCGACCGGTCGGCGTGCTCGGTGCCCGCCCGGAACCCGGTGAACGGGTAGAACGCCTCCGACACCACCGGCGCCGCCGACGCCGGCAGCCGCCACGACACCGGCAGCCGGTGCACCGGCAGATCCGGGTTGTGCCGGAGCAGCACCGAGACCGCGCTCTGCACCGGATCCCACGACAGGCCCGCCCACCGGTCGCCGTCCACGATCGAGAACGGGTCAAGCTGCCCCGGATCGCCCACGAACAGCGACCGCTCGAACAGCGAGGCGATGCGCAGCAGCTTGTCCGAGCGCATCTGGTACGCCTCGTCGACGATCGCCCACGGCCAGGTCCGGTCCCCGACCCAGGCCCACTTGTCGGCCGTGGCGACCACCACCGCCGGATCGCCCAGATCCGGCAGCTTGCCCGCCACCGAGACGTTGGCGTGCGCCAGGATCCGCTGCGGCGTGACGTACCCGCTCGCCGACAGCCGGCCGATCGTCAGATCCGGATGCTCGGCCGCGAGCCGCTCCACCAGGTCGTCGACCTGCTCGTTGGTCTGCGCGACGATCATCAACGGCTCGCCGGTCTCCGCGATGTGCCCCGCGGCCCGCACCACCAGCGTCGACTTGCCCGCCCCCGGCGGGGAGTCCACGACCACGCCGCGATGGCGCGGCAGGTCCGCCAGCACGCTCGCGACCACCCCCGCCGCCTCCTGCTGCGGGGTCAGCCCCGGCCCCGGCACCGGCGTCCGCGGTCCGGCCGGGACCGGCTCCGGGCCCGGGTCCCGCACGACCTTGAGCGTCACTCCCACTCCTCCTGCGCGTCGTCGTCACCGGGCACGTACTCCTCGGGCGGGCCGCCGTGGGTCCACGGTGTCTCCTCCGGATCCGGGAGCGCCGCCGAGGTCTGGAAATCATCGGTCAGCGAGGTGTAGCAGACCCGCTCGCCCGGCTCGGGCACCGCCCCCGGAGCGGGCGTCTTCCCGCGCCCCATCCCCTTGGTCACCTTGAGCACGACCTCGACCGCGCCACCCGTCCCGCCGCCGGGCACCCCGGCCGCGCCACCCGCTCCGCCGCCGGGCACCTCGACCACCTCGACCACCTCGACCACCTCGGCGCCGTGACCGCGCCGCTCCGGGCTGCCCACCGCCGCGCCGGGCGTCAGCCGTACCGGGTCGTCGGTGCGGACCGTGACCAGCGGCCGGAGCTTGCGCGAGCGGCCCTCGCCCTCGAAGTGCTCCGGCTCCACCGCCGTCACCACCCCGGCGAACGCCTCACCGGTCAGCCGGTACTCCGCCATGACCAGCGGATCGTCGTAGGCGCGCTGCACGTCGTAGGAGGCCCGGGCCCGCTCCAGCCCCGCCAGCCGCGCCGCCGCGCTCACCGCCCCGTCCCGGCGCGCCTGCGGCGGGCCGCCCTCGGCGATCCGCTCGACGAACCGGGTGAACGAGCCCCGGTCGGCCTCCCAGCGCCCGGCGACCCGCGGGCCCTCCGGCAGCGCGCGCAGCAGCTCCACCGAACGCCACATCAGCCGCCACGTCGGCTCCAGCTGGGTGCGCAGCGCCTCGGCCACGCGCTCCACCGCCCGGTCCGTCGGCGCCTCCTCGTACGCCTGCACGGCGGGGGCGAGCACCTCGTTGTCGAACCCCGGATCGGTGGCCGGTCCCGCCGGAGGCCACAGCAGCGGATCCTCGGCCTCCTCGGCGGCCCGCTGCCCGGTCGTCCCGGCGGGCGGGTCGATCCAGCCCAGCAGCGCCGCCAGGTTCGCGTCCTCCATCGCGCTCTGCCCGGTCGCCCAGTGCGTGCCCAGCGCCTCGGTCGCCGCCAGCAGCAGCGACGACCCCGGCTGCCTCGACCGGTCGGCGAAGTAGGTCAGCCAGCGTCCCAGCAGCGGCACCGACGGGTGCACCGGATAGGGGCCGTCGGCCCGCCGGAACCGGGTGGACCGGCCCAGCAGCCCGGTGAACTCCGCCGCCGGCCGGTTCGGCACCAGGAGCTGCGGCGCCTCCAGGCACCGCTCGTACGGCTCGCCGCCCTTGCGCTCGACCGTCTCCGTCGCCTTCTGGAAACCCTCGACGTACGGCAGCAGCACCTCGGCCAGCTCGGCGGCGAACGCGAACCGCAGGTCCCGGTTGCGCGGCTGCGGCACCACCAGCAGCCGAGGATGGTCCGGATCGGTGCCGACCATCGCGCCGAGCGGGGCGGCGGCCTCACCGGCCATCCTCAACGGGACGAACACCATGGGGCGGTCCGACAGATGGCAGTGCCGGACCGTGGTGATCCGCTGCGCCACGCCCTCCCGCATCGCCCGCAACCGCGCCAGCGCGGCGAGCGCGCTCATGCGGCCTCCTCCGTCGGCCTCATGAGCGCGAGGCGGCTGTGTCTTCCGGTCCGCTCGCTGCGCTCGCTCATGCGGCCTCCTCCGTCGGCCTCATGAGCGCGAGGCGGCTGTGCCTTCCGGTCCGCTCGCTCATGCCACGCACTCCCGGCGCAGGCGGTCCGCCAGGCGGAGCAGGCGGGCGATCTCCTCCTGCCCCTCCTCCGGCTCACGCGTGCCCTCGGCCAGGCCCAGCGCCTCGTCCATCCCGGACACGCCGCCGAGCTGGTCGCGGACCTGGCGGCCGAGCAGGTCCGTGGAACCGCACCCGCGCGCCTCGTCCCGGCAGAACATGCACAGGTCGCACGCCGCCAGGCAGTCCGGCGCGTACCGGGCCGGCACCCGGCGCAGCGCCTCGGCCAGCTCGCCCGCCGAACGGGTCGGCACGCCGGCGGCGTCCGGCTCCAGGGAGAAGGTGAGCCCCTCCGGCAGGCCCTCCAGCAGCCGGTCCACCCGGGTCATCCGGGCCAGCTGCCGCCGGAGCACCGCCAGCTGCCTGCGCACGTCCACCAACGAGGCCACCGGGCGGTTGGCGAAGTTCTCCGGGCAGACGAGCACCACGTCGTGGGAGACCCGCTCCGGGTCGTGACCCAGCTCCTCCATGAGCGCGCGCAGCGCCAGCACGTAGACCGCCGCCTGCCGCGCCGCCGCCGCCACCTTCTCCGGCTCGGCCTGGCCGTCGATCACGGAGAACGACTTGATCTCCACGATGTGGAAGCGCCCGCCGAGCTGGAACGCCACCACGTCCGGCTCCAGGTAGGACGTGTGCCCGGCGATCCGCAGGCTCAGCAGCGGGTGGTCGTAGAAGACCGCCGAGTCCTCGCTCTCCCGGGCGGCCCGGTCGATCAGCGCCCGGGTGTGCGAGGCCCGCAGGTGGGCGCCGACGTTCTCCACGTCCTGGTAGCCGACCTGCGCGATCGGCAGCCCCATCAGCTCGCGCAGCAGCCGCAGCAGCTCGGCGCAGCCGTTCTCCTTCACCAGCGACTCGAAGACGTTCCCGCGGGTGATCGCGAACTGCGACTGGCCGAAGGGCGCCGGGAAGCCGACGTGCCGGGCCGCGGCGTCCTTGTCGACCCCGGCGGCGTCCAGCAGCGACCGCCGGGCGCACCCGGGATTGGCGGCCAGCGCCGCGATGGCCCGGGCGTCGTGCGCGCGGGCCGGCCCCGGTCCGCGCAGATCGTCCAGGCGGCTCACCGCACGCCTCCGCAACGGCCGTGGAGGACGTCCCCGGAACGGTCCCGAAGGTCCTCGTGATGCCCGCTCATCAGCAGGCCCCCCTCAATGTGCTCAGTGCGGCCGCGCCGAACAGGCGCTCCACGTCGGTCAGCTGATCGCCCGCCCGGGCCGCCACCTCGGCCCGCTGCGCGGTGTCGGCGGGCAGGTGCACCTCCAGCTCCGCCCTGGCCGCCCCGACCACGGTCGCCGGATCGACCGGGCCGAATCCGCCCTCCACGGCGCCCGGGATGTTCTGCGCCATCCGCGAGAGCAGCCGCACCGCGCCCGGCGGCGGCTCGGCCAGCCGGGCCAGGTGCTCGGCGATGCGGACGGCGGCGGTGAGGAAATCGACCCGCGGGCTCAGCGGCCCCACCACCCGCGCCTCCAGCGGCCAGGTGCTGTCGGCCAGCAACCCCCGGGCGGGGGAGAGGCGGTCGGTCAGCGCCGCGCACAGGTAGTACGGCCGGGCGTAGGGGTCGCTGCGGAAGGAACGTTCCTCGTCCCGGCGGAGGCTGGACAACTGCGGGCTGCGCAGCCCTCCGGCGAAGAACGCCTCGTTGACCGCGACGACCAGTTTGGCGGCGGTCGGCACCCCCAGCAGGAGCAGCGCCTGGTGCACCTGCTCCCGGATCGGCATCAGCGCCGCGCCGGCCTCACGGAGGGCCGCTCCCGCCGCTTCCTCGGGGTTCCCGGTCTCCTCGGTGACGACCGCCTCGTCCCAGGCCCGCTCGGCCCGGCGCAGGTCCGCCCGCAGCAGCCGGGCCAGCGAGGTGTCGCGGGCCTTGACCGCCCGCCGCACCTCGGCGCGGAGCTCGGTGATCCGCCGCTCCAGCGCGTCCAGTGGTTCACTCACGGCCCGGATCGTAACAGGAGTTCCACCCGCCTCCCTTGAATTCCAGCGATTTCCAGCATTAAAGTGCATGACATGTGGTGATATGTGGGCGAAAGGGGCATTTCATGCGCAACTTGTCGCAGGGGCGAACCGTCCACCTGCTGGACGTGGAGAACCTGGTAGGAGCCCCGCGCCCCGCCCTCAGCGAGGTCGTCACCATGATGCGCCTCTACCGCCGCCGCGTCCCCGCGGGCGGCATGGACCAGTACGTCGCCGCCGTCAACCACGGCGCCCTGCTCCCCGTCGGCCTCGCCCTGGCCGGGATCCAGCTCCTGGTCCGCTCCGGCCGCGACGGCGCCGACGAGGCGCTGCGCGAGGTGATCCGCCTCGACCACCTCGACATCCGGTTCGAACGCGTGGTCATCGGCTCCGGCGACGGCACCTTCACCGACCTCGCCGACTGGCTCCTCGGCCGCGGCGTCCAGGTCGTCGTGGTCTCCCGCCCCGGCGCCCTCAGCCACCGGCTCCGCCGTACGGCGGGCCAGGTCATCTCCCTCGAACCGCCCCTGGACCTGGCCGCCTGACCTCCCCGCCGCGAGACCCGTCCGGTCCGGCGGTCACGAGCGGCCAGGACCCGTCCGGTCCGGCGATCACGCGTGGCCGTGGAATCCGTCTAATCTGCGTGGAATCCGTCTAATCTGGCGGTCATGAGCGCGGGGAACGCCCACTACGTCGTCGTCGACCGCGGAGGGCACCGGGTCTGGTCGCGGCGCGGCGCCGCCGCCACCTTCCACCGCGACCTGCTCTGGGGCCCCGAACGCACCCTCGACTTCATCCGCCGGCAGCAGGGCGGCCACGCGGCCTTCTGGATGAACTCCGTGTGGTGGCGGGCCGTGGCCCTGCTCGACCTGCACGAGCGGCGGCTCCTCGTGCACACCGAGCACGAGATCGCCGGATACCCCGGCACCGGCCTGCGGGAGGTCCGCGCCTGGCTCAGGATCATGGCCGCCCTGTGGCCGGGCTGGACGGTGACGTGGGTGCCGCGCGGCCTGTACCAGGTCATGGAGTATCTCGGCCTGCCGTACGACACCGTGCGCTACCTGGACGAACCGCCGTCTCCGCTGGCGGGCCAGTGGGCTCTGCCGCCCGCCGAGGAGGACGACCTGGCCCGGGTCGCCCCCACCCTCGTCGCCGTCCGCGACGGGGACGGCCGCCTGTCCTTCGGCGGCTGCTGGGCGAGCGGGCTGGCCGAAGCGCTGCTGGCCGGGCCCGCCGTGCTCGCCTCCGCCCAGGAGGAGGCCACCGGGTTCGCGGCACTGGAGTCGGTCCCCTGGAGCGGGGCCTTCCTGGACGTCCCCGGCCGCCGCCTGGACTGGTGGTCGCTGGACTGCCTCCTCGATCCGGCGTGGCCGGCGCACCACTGGCGCGGCTGGACGCTGACCGATCACGGAGACGCCTTCGAGGAGGTCGCCGCCCTCATCGGCCCCGAACTGCTGCTGGACGCGGGCACGGACGACGACGTCCTGCGAGGGCTCACGGACTGGTTCGCCCGCGGCACCACCGACCCCCGCGACCACGAGCGCCTGCTCCGCATCCCCCCGACCGGCTGAGCGGATCGGCGTACGCGATCGACGCGCCCGGGCAAGGCCGGAGATGCGGCTTGTGCCGCCCCGCAACGCGGTGTGGTCCTGAAGGCCATCTCCGCAGGTGCGGGGCCGCCGCCAAGGAATGGCAGCCGTTCACCACAGAAGAGGGACCATCCCCGCGAGCGCGGGGCCGACACGTAAGCTCCGTCCGCTCCCGAGCCTGTACCGGGACCATCCCCGCGCGGGGATGGTCCCGACGGGGTGAGCTTGGGCTGCTCGTCGCCGAGGTCGGCCCCGTGCTCGCGGGGATGGTCCGCGCCCGGGCGCACTTTTCGGTGGCTTGTCGAAAACAGAGGCGCTCTCGCCGTTCCTTGATCCAGTTGATGCGGTGCTGTTCAGCGGTGTTGCGCTTCTTGCGCGGTGCTTCACCATGGTGGATGGGACGAACTCCCTGTAAGCCTCATTCGTGCAGTCGGCCGCCTGGCCGGTGCTCTCCGGGACGACTGCTTGGATGCCGCATCTGCGCAGCTACGTGCGGAAAGATCGGATCTTGCTTGGCGATGACCACGCCGGCAGTCCGATCGGCTCATCCGCCGCCCCGCCGTACGGAGCATCCGGGTTGGCCGCTCCCCGGTACCGGACCGTCTTCTGGGAACGTCTGAGGCATGAAGGTCCTGTCTTTCAACGTGCTCGTCGGGGGCGAGGAGCGGTTCGACGAGATCCGCTCGATCGTGGCGGCCGAGCGTCCCGACCTGCTGGTGCTGCAGGAGTGCGTCGGCTGGGAGGACGGCGAGCGGCTCCGCGAGCTGGCCGGGGCGGTCGGGATCCCCTGCGGGGACGAGCACCTGGTCGTCGGAACGGCGAACCGGCGGCCGAGCGGCCGGCGGTACGACGTCTGCCTGGCGTCCCGCGCGCCGATCCTGCGCCGGGCGGTGCACGCGCCGCCGTCCGTGGCGCACTGCGTCGTCGAGGTGGAGCTCGAATCCGCCGGCGGGGGCGATCCGCTGCTCGTCCTGGGCACCCACCTCGTCGCCGGCGACGAGGAGGCGCGGCTGGCCGAGGTGGGCGAACTGCTCCGGCTGGTCCCGCCCGATCTGCTGGCCGTACGCGACTGCCTGCTGATCGGCGACCTCAACGGGCTCTCCCGTCACGACCCCTACCCGGACGACCTGGCCGAGCGCCTGGCCGGGGCCGGGATCGACAAGTACGGAGATCCGCCCCGGTTCGAGGTGATGGACCGGCTGGAGGAGGCCGGCTGGGTGGACGCCCTGCGGGTCCGGCCGCGCTCGTCGCGCTGGGTCACCGCGCCGCGCGGCGGCGCCGGCGTGCTGGTCGACCTCCGCAGCGACTACATCATGCTGTCGCGTCCGATGGTCGCCCGCCTGGAGTGGGCCGACGTGGTGGAGACCGGTACGGCCTCCGACCACCACGCGGTGGTGGCCCTGCTGAGCGGGCGGGACGGTCACTGACTCCGGGGGCGGGTCCGGTCTCCGATCGCCACGCGATGGTGGTCCTGCCGGGCGGTCACTGATTCCGGGGGCGGCTCCGGTCTCCGGTCGCCGCGCGGTGGTGGTCCTGCCGGGCGGGCGGGACGGCTACCGGCTGCGGGGGGCGGACCCCTTCAGCGCCGACCGGTACACCGCGAGCGTCTCCTCGGCGGCCCGGGCCCAGCTCAGCCGCTCCCGCACGAACCGCTCGCCGTTCTCGGCGAGCGCGCGGCGCAGCTCCGGATCCGTCATGACGTCGATCACGCTGCGGGCGATGTCGCCGGGGTCGGCGGCGCGCACGAACCGCGCCGCGGGCGGTCCCGGGTCGCCGAGGAAGATCCGGGAGAACCCGTCGCCGAGGATCGTCGGCCTGGCCAGTGCCATGGCCTCGGTCGCCACCAGGCCGAACGGTTCGAACAGGGAGGGGAAGACGCAGGCGTCGGCCATCGTGTAGTACTCCAGCAGGGCCCGGCCGTCGACGAACCCGTCCGAGGTGAGGACGCGCCCTTCCAGGCCGGCCTCGGCGGCGATCCGTCCGATGCCGTCCCGGTCGCCCTCCCCGACGAGGACCAGCCGCAGCCCGGGGACGGCGGCCGCGATCCGCGGCATCGCCTCCAGCAGCTGGTAGACGCCCTTCTGCCGTTCCAGGCGGCCGACGAAGAGCAGGACCGGGTCCCCGGCGGCGATGCCGAGCCGGGCGCGCAGGGCGGCGGCGCCCGCGCGCAGCCCGTCCCGGTCGAGGCCGGGGTCGGCGAGCACCCGCTCGAACGTGCCGCCCAGGCACACGACGTCCATCGTCGCCGGGTCCCAGCCGGCGGCGGTGAGCTGGTCACGCACCTCGGGGGTGGCGACGACGACGCGGCGGGCGATGCGCCCCAGCCACCGCTCGACGGCGGCGAACACGCCGAGCGGGTCGGTGATGCTGCGCTGCGGGGCCACGCCGTACTCGGTGGTGTGCACGTGCAGGACGACCGGCAGTCGCAGCATGTAGTGGCAGAGCAGCCCGGCGAGGAAGTTCGTCGAGTCGTGCACGGCGACCAGGTCGGGCCGTCCGCTCCGGCCCGCCCGCAGCAGCCGCAGGAAGTACCGCCAGTTGCTCGCCACGACGTTCGCCGCGAGCAGGGCGAACTCGGTCCGGCGGGTGCGGTTGAGGCGCCGTCTGCGGCCGAGCGCGCCGAGGATCCGGCCCGGGGGCCGGTACACGGTGACGGCGCCGCGCCGCTCGTGCACCGGCCGGGTGCCGGTGTCGTTGAGGGTGAAGACCGCCAGCGGCCGGTGGCCGGCCAGGTGGGGGACGATCTCCTCGGCGTAGCGGCCGAGTCCCGCGGTGATGTTGGGCGGGAACTGGTTGATGATGTGGACGATCTTCACGGTGCGGTCTCCTGGGAACGGGCCGCGCCCGCCGGGGCCGCCCGCCGATACGTCCGGGTTGCGGAGGCGGCCACGAGGGCGACGAGGATGAGATTGCTCAGCGCGAACGCCACCAGCGCCCCGGTCAGGCCCTGCCAGGCGGTGAGCGCCGCCTGGCAGGCGAGCGCGGCGGGCGTCCCGGCGACCATGCAGCCGATGAGCACCTTGGCGCCGCGCACCCCGTCCATCAGCAGGACGGTGGAGTAGAGGTTGAACACCATGTGGGCGCCCATCCCCGCGGCCGACAGCGCCATCAGGTCGAGTTCGTACGGGTACTGCTCGCCGAGCAGGAGGAAGAACACGGTGCTGCCGGCGAACGACAGCAGCACCGTGGCCGCGGCGACCGCCGGGGTGATCCTGCCGATGCGCCGCAGCAGGGCGGGCTTGTCCATGGTGGCCAGCGTGGGCAGCAGCACCAGGCCGATCCCGTCGGTGAACAGCACGCCGAACAAGCGCTTGGGAAAGCCGTTGTACACCGAGTACACGCCGACGTCGCCGGGCCCGCCCAGTGGTTGAGGAAGATCACGTCCACCCCGAACACCAGGGCGGTGAACACGGCGAGGACGGTCACGTAGCCGCCGTGCCGGTACAGCGAGCGCGCCAGCGCCGGCGACCAGGAGCGGGGGACGATCTCGCAGCCCGCCACGGCCGCGACGGCGAAGACGGCGTTCGTGGCGATGAGCGCGACCAGGTAGAACTCGGCGTCCCGGATGCCCAGGACGAGCAGGCAGTAGGACGAGCCGCCCAGGTAGACGACGGCGACGGCGAACTTCAGGACGGCGGTGAGGACGTACCGCTTCAGGCCGCGCAGGAAGCTCTCGGTCAGCTGGTTGGCCGTCATCGCCGCCGCCAGCGCCAGGGAGAAGCACAGCGTGCGGACGTCGACGCCGAGCAGGGCGGTCAGCGGCGCGGCGGCCAGCAGCCCGGCGGCGGTCAGCGCCGCCGTCAGCCCCAGCGCGGACAGCAGCGCCGTCGTCACCAGGGCGGGGCGGTCCGGGGCCTCGGCCCTGGGCAGCTCCTGGTACATGACGTAGTGCAGGCTCATCAGCATGCCGACGGTGAGGATCGTGGCGATCGTCAGGACCACGGTGAAGTGGCCGAACGCCGCGGCGCCGATCTCCCGGGCGATGACGAGCCCGGTCGCCGCGGTCACCCCGCTGGCGGCGGCGCCCGTCACCGTCGGCCCGATCGCCCAGCCGCGGCCG